>DAHXNM010000304.1 GCA_027365375.1 Ferrimicrobium sp.
CATGGGGCTCCCCACAATCCTGAGAGTCGACCGAATTGAACCGTCGAAGAACCTCCTGCGGGGCGTCTATGCCATCGATAGCATGCTGCGCCAGAACCCGAAGGCACGCGGAAATTTCAGAGCCCTCCTCTTTGCCTACCCATCGCGAAGTACCATTCCCAAGTATCGCCGTCTGACCGTTGAACTCGAGACGCTCGTCAAGGAGGTCAATGAACGCTGGTTCCATGAAGGCTGGAACCCTATTCACCTCGACCTCTCCGACCATCCCGCCAGAAGCCTTGCGAGTTACCAGCTCTTTGATGCCCTCTTGGTCAACCCGCTGCGCGACGGCCTGAACCTCGTCGTCTTTGAAGCTGCTCTCGTCGCCAAGCCGACCGCACAAATTGTGCTCTCTACCGAAGCTGGCGCCGCCGAGCACGTTGGCCAATGGCTTGAACTCATCAACCCGCTCGACATCGCTGAGACAGCAGGGGCACTCGACCGGGCGCTCGGGGGTGGCGATCTTGACCCTGTCAGATCATGGACCAGCCAGAATACGTGGACAAGGTGGTTGGAGACCATCAACCGTGCTCTTCGCTGAGTTTCGCCAGGTCTATCTCCAACACCCCACGACGGCCCTTCTTGTCTTCGACTTCGATGGAACGCTTGCCCCCATCGTGTCAACGCCTGGCCAAGCCCGCCTTGATGTCCAGCTCCGCCAACCGCTAGTGAAACTGAGCAGACAAACAAACGTCATCATTCTCTCCGGTCGCCCAACTGACTATCTTCAGGAGCAATTCGTCGGTATTAAGGTCGATCTCATCGGTAACTATGGCCGTCCAGAGACGCTGGAACCAACGGATCAAACCCTGCTTGAGGCGCTCGTCAGACGGGCTCGCCAAGAGTTGCCCACCGCCATTTTGGTGGAGGAAAAGCCAAGTTCGCTCGCGCTTCATTATCGTCGCGCTCCCGATCGAGCATCTGAGGTCCTGGACTGGAGCCGTCGGCAACAACGCGAGTACGACGTTACCCTCGACTTTGGAAAATCTGTGGTAGAGGTCAGCGTTGGTGATCACTCCGACAAAGGAACGGTACTGCGTCGACTGGCTGGAGGTCACTCCGCTGTGCTGTACGCCGGTGATGATGTGGGAGATATCCCGGCCATGAAGGCACTCCAAGAGTTCGACACGCCGACGTGTGGACTTGCCATCGCCTCCGAACAGTCTCCAGCTGAGCTAACTGTGCTCGCCGACGAGAGTATTTCCCGATCGCAATTTGTCCATTATCTCGTCTTATTGACCTCTGTTAGCAATACCTGAGGATCACGCGCACGCGCGAGAAAGTTTAGAATCGACAAATCGCTCCGATACCTTCTTGCAACTTGCAAAGGTGGATCAGATCATGGGAAATGTTCAAGAAACCTGGCGCGAACGCAGAGAGCAGATTCTGCGAGCAGCTATGGATGTTCTCGTCAACGACGGCGCCAGCAGTCTAACGATTCGTAGTGTTGCAAAAGCCGCTGGTGTGGACCCTGCGCTGATCTATCACTACTTTAGCTCGAAGGCGGATCTGCTCCAGGAGGTGACCTATATCCCGTTGGAGGTAGAGACCGAACTGGCAGATCCCTCTCGTGATCTGATGTGGAGGCTCTCCATCTTTGATCGACCATCAGCGGCACTATGGATTACGGCCCTCATGATCTGTATGGTCGACGCCAGGGAGCGAGGCGCTGAGCAGTTTGGCCACCTTCTCGACCTCTTGCTCCCCAACGGCGATCGAGCCAAACGAACGATGGTGGTGGGATTGCTCTTCGAACGCTATCTCTTGCACTCCCAAGCGTGTGAGGATGCGGCTTTACGGCGCTATGCAGAGCTGGTAGAGGCGGTCTAAGGAGTCAAGCAATAATAACTTGAACAGTCACGGAGTCTGTGCTATCATGTGAGCATGGCCGACGCAGCATTGATAGAAGCTAAATATCATGCGTTGTCTGGCTGGCTAGATGAGGCCACGTTGCGGATATGGGCTGCGGT
>DAHXNM010000325.1 GCA_027365375.1 Ferrimicrobium sp.
AGAGAACAGCGAAGGTGCCATTGCCCTCTCTAGGGTTGATCGCCAAGTAGGGGTGTTGGTTGAACTCAAGTGCGAGACTGACTTTGTCGCCAAGTCGGCTGATTTTGTAAACACCGTCAACGAGATTGCTGCAGCCGTCGCCGAACGCGGAGAGAAGGCCGTTGACGAGTATGCCGAGATGATTGCTTCGCTGACGATCACGCTGAAGGAGAACATCTCGCTTGGTCGAGTTGTCCGACTCGAGGCAGGCGAAGGCGAAGAGGTCTCAGGTTACCTCCATGTTCAGGCTGATCGTGGAGTGAATGGCGTTTTGGTGCAGCTCAAGAACGGCTCGGAGGAGCTCGCCCATGATCTTGCCTTGCATATTGCCTTTGCTCGTCCTTCCTACCTAGCTATAGAGGATGTTCCGGCCGCTCTGGTGGCTCAGGAGCGAGAGACGCTTGAGACGATGACGAGGAACGAAGGAAAGCCAGAGGCCGCGATCGAAAAGATCGTAACTGGAAGGCTCGATGGTTTCTTTAAGTCCATCTGTCTGTTAGAACAACCGTTTGTGAAGGACGAGAAGCATCGAGTGCGTGAAGTGCTCGGGCAAGCCTCACTCGTCGCCTTCGCTCAGCTTGTCGTTGGCGAGTAGCGAGTTGGCGTCGACGCAGGTGACAGGTGACCGGTGTCGTATTCTCCTCAAGATCTCGGGTGAGGCGCTAGGGGATCCGTCGGCTGGACCACTTGATGCCGCGGTGCTGACGCAGCTCGCGAAGGAGTTGGTAGGGCTTCGATCTGAACTAGACGTTGAGATTGCTCTAGTTGTCGGTGGTGGCAATATTTGGCGAGGTACCTACGGTGTTGATATCGGTATAGATGCCCCAACCTCTGACAACATCGGTATGCTCGCCACTGTTATGAACGCCTTGGCACTGCAGAGCGCGATCGAGGCGTTGGGGCAGCCAGTGAGATTGCAGAGTGCTATTAACATGTCTGAGCTTGCTGAGCCCTACATAAGGCGTAGAGCCGTTCGTCACCTTGAGAAGGGTCGCATCGTCATCTTCGCAGCAGGGACCGGTAATCCGTTTTTTACCACCGACACAGCGGCTGCTTTGCGAGCGGCTGAAATTGGGGCGCAGACGATGATGAAGGGGACCCACTCTGGGGTAAACGGAATCTATTCAGCGGACCCACGGCTTGACCCGAGTGCTACGAAGTATGATCATGTTGGGTATATGGATGTTATCTCGCGAGACTTGAACGTGATGGACATGACGGCGGTGACCTTCTGCAAGGATCATGACATTCGCGTAATTGTCTTTGATGTGACGAGCCCAGGAAATATAGCTCGTGCCTGGAGAGGCGAAATAGGAACGGTGGTTGACTGATGGCTGAAGAAGTTGATACTGACTTGGTGATTGCCGAAACGAAGACCAAAATGGCGAAGGCTCTCGAACATACCGAAGAGGAGTTTGCTGCGGTGAGAACCGGGCGGGCGGCTCCGGCGCTCGTTGAGCACCTCGCGGTTGATTACTACGGATCAGCTACGCCGCTAATGACGATAGCCGGGATCGGTGTCTCTGATGCCCGAACCTTGGTGATCAATCCATACGATAGAGGAAGCCTGGGAGCTATTGAGACAGCAATTCGAAACTCGGACCTTGGCGCCAATCCTACTAATGACGGTTCCACAATCCGTATCACCTTGCAACCTCCTACTGAGGAGCGTCGCAAGGAGCTGATCAAGGTAGTGCGCACCCGATCCGAGGAGGGAAAGGTTGCAATGCGGGCTATTCGGCGGAGTGCTCGACATCAGTTTGAGGGCTGGCAGAAGCAGGGTTCACTGACCACTGACGATCTTGCTGATCTAGAGAAACAACTCGAGCAGGTCACTTCGCACTATATTGCTGAGTTAGACAAGGCTTTGGAGGCCAAAGAGCGCGATCTACTTGAGGTCTGAGAGGGGCCGTAGCAATGAGTGAGGGCCAGGAACGCCATCGGCAGAGGTCCAAGGGAGAATCCGATGGTCCTCTCTTTGATGCGTCGAGTGAACCCCAGCTTGGAGACGAGACTGATGACGATCTCACGTTATCGCTCGGCGATGGTTTCGTTGATCGACCACTATCGGCCGGTTCCGATCGGGATCCCACGCTATCGTTAGATAGCGATGCGGTAGCTGAAGAGCTTGCTAGAGGTGGCGCAAACTCTCCAGCGGTCGAGGATGACCTGACGCTCGAGCTTCCGGGGTGGCGCGAGCCACCGACTGGAGAGATTCCGCGGGTGATCGAGGAGTTGACCGGCGAGCCTCTACCGCCATTACACGGCGAAGCGCCCGGAAACTTCGACGCATTTGAGGACGAGACTCGACAGGCGCGTCATCAACGAAGATTGACCCAGCCCGAGGAGCAGGATGATTTCTTGATTCCGATCGAGCGAGCGCCCCTAGATGGTTCGGCACTCGCCGCTTCGCCTTCTAACGCCGATAGACCAAACCCGGCCCCAGTGGATGGCCCAGCCCCAGAGGATGGCCCAGCCCCAGAGGATGATCCAACTAGGGTTAATGGTGTTGGCGGAACTCACGACCAAGACCAGGAGTATATAGATGCGCTTCAAGCTCATCTGGACGAGCGGAGAGGATCTCCACGTCGGGGTATTCGTGAGTCACCCCGTTCTACCGACGCCTCCGAGCCAAGCGACGTACTTGAGGCCAACGACGCGTCCACGCAGAGTAGTCACTCCTCTGATATAGTCGACGAATCTGCTGTCGGGGATGTACCGCGAAGACGGTCTCGTCATGAGGTGGTGTCATCGCGCGGCCGGTCACAGAAACGAGCACGGGGTTCTGCGGATAGATCCCGGAGTGCTGCTAAGCCAACTGAGGGAGACGAGTTATCTGCGCCGGAGCGCGAGGAGGAGCGACCTGTACATACTGGTGGGCCCACCGAGCGCGTTAAAGTAGTGCGCACGGTTACAGGCATCGTGCTCGCAGTAGTCTTCCTGGGTGCACTGAAATTGGGAACGGTCTCCACATTGGTGGTTGTGGCGGTGGCTGTTACTACTGCTGCAGCCGAGGGGTACAACCTTCTTCGCAGGGGTGGGTATCGCCCTGCAGCGCTCGTTGGACTGCTTGCCGTAGCCGCCTTAGTTGTGGGTGCTTATCTATCCGGTGAGGACGCCATTGTGCTAGTGATCGTAGCGGCGATTTTGGTGTCGCTCATTTGGTTTATGGTCCAGCACCGAGGCGAGCAGTTCGTTGCTGGAGTTACAACCACCATGGTGATGGTCGTCTGGGTTGGGCTATTTGGCTCTTTTGCTGGATTGATGCTTAGGCACGCTCTCTTCGGGGTTGGTGGGTTAGGGCTCCTCGTTGGCACTCTCCTATGTGCTACCACGGCGGATGTATTTGCCTTCTTTGGTGGTTCCCTAGTGGGCAAACATAAGTTGGCTCCTGCCATATCCCCCGGTAAGACTATCGAAGGAGTGCTCATTGGCGGAGTGGCTACGGTTTTGGTAGGCGGTCTAGTGCTTCCCCTCATTCACCCATTCACACTCACAGCAGGACTATTGATTGGGCTCGCAGCAGCGATCATTGCCCCGGTGGGAGACCTCGCTGAGTCTGCGTTGAAGCGATCGGTCTCGGCGAAGGACTCCTCACGATTGCTTCCTGGTCATGGGGGTATGCTAGATCGGATTGATGGCATACTTATCGTGCTGCCAGTCGCTTTTTATCTGTTTTTGAGTCTTCACTTAAGGTGATGCATTAGAGGGTTGATATGAAGTCACTTGCCGTAATGGGTTCGACCGGTTCAATTGGCCGCCAGACGCTTGATCTTGTGCGGCAGGATCCGGATAGGTTTCGAATTGCCGTTCTTGGAGCGCACTCCGATGTGGAGGGTATTCTCGATCAGGCGCGCGAGTTCCGTCCAGCCGTCGTGGGCCTAGATGATGAGGCGGCTGCCAAGGAGCTCCGTTCACTGCTTGACCCGGGGATCGAAGTGGTGACAGCTGATGAAGTTCTTGACGCGTTGACATCTGCAGAGATCGTGATCAACGGGGTGATGGGTTTCGCTGGGATAAGGATAACTGAGCGCGCACTCCTGGCTGGACTGCGTCTCGGACTCGCGAACAAAGAGTCGCTTATTGCGGCTGGTGAACTCGTGATCTCCTTGTTGGCGCGAGGAGGCGAGTTGATCCCTGTGGATTCAGAGCACTCGGCTATCTTTCAGCTCTTGGGACAGTCGCGTGACCGTCCAGCTGGTTTTTCACGTCTAGTGATTACTGCGTCAGGTGGCCCGTTCCGCAAGTTCGATGCCGAGTCACTTAAGGCTGTGACCGTCCAAGATGCGCTCGCCCATCCTACTTGGTCCATGGGGCCGAAGATTAGCGTGGACTCATCCACGTTATTCAACAAGGGGCTTGAGGTGATCGAGGCTCACTACCTCTTCGGGGTGGACTACGAACAGATAGCCGTCGTGGTTCATCCGGAATCTTTGGTCCATTCGATGGTTGAATTCACTGATGGAACAACGCTTGCTCAGCTCTCTATGCCTGACATGAGACTCCCGATATCCTTGGCCCTCTATCACCCGGATCGTAGCCCACTCGCCCATGGGTCGATGTCTTGGGCCGGTTCTAGGACGCTCACCTTTGAAGATGTCGACCTAGAGCGCTTCCCGGGTCTTGGGTTGGCATTCGCCGCAGGTAAAGATGGTGGTGGGGCGCCGTGTTGCATGAATGCGGCCAATGAGGTTGCAGTGGGGGCGTTTTTGGCTGGCAGAATTGGGTGGTCGCAGATTTACGATACGGTGGCTTCAGTCATGGCAAGATACGAGCCATGTACGCCGATGAGTATTGATGAGGTTGTCGAACTAGATCAAAGAGCCAGAAGCGTGGCCACCGACCTGGTCAAGGTATACGCTAGTGCCTAGTATCGATACCGTTGAGGGCGCTGATACGCCTGAGAATCCGGGACCGAGTCTGGCGGAGGCGCGTTCGTTCTCCGGTCGACGGCTGATTGAGTTCCTCATTGTGATTGCTGCAATCATTGCGTTCGCGGCGCACGTCCACGCTCTATCCACGCTGGTGGTGGTCGCAGCGATTGCAGCGATGATCATCTTGCACGAATTCGGTCACTATATAACTGCCCGCCTATCCGGAATGAAGGTAAGTGAGTTCTTTATCGGGTTCGGACCTCGAATCTGGTCCTTCAAGGTAGGTGAAGTCGAGTATGGGATCAAGGCGCTGATAGTTGGAGGCTATGTCCGTATTGCAGGCATGACCAACGTTGAAGAGGTTTCGCCCGAAGACGAGGACAGAACCTATCGACAGTCGACGTTCCCGCGGCGAATTCTGGTCAGCGTAGCAGGCTCTTTGATGCATTTTATTATGGCCTTCGCAATCTTGTGGGTGTTGCTGTCTGGTGTTGGATTCGCGGTCAGCAACGGAGGGACTTATATCGCCTCGGTGGCCAAGGCACCACATCTCGTGTCGCCGGCGAGCCAAGCCGGGATTCCAGCCGGTTCAACCGTGTTGGTTGCGAATGGGATTCACCACCCTAACACCACCACCTTCGGCAAGATTATTGAGGAGAACGCCAACAAGCCGGTCCACCTGACTTTACGAGTGGGGTCGAGGGTTCTCTATAGGACTGTTGTGCCGGTGAGTGCATCAGTACTGGCTCGAACTGATCCGGTCTACAAGTCGCTTCATGGATCCGGTGTGATCGGGGTCACGATAGAGTCCACATCCAAGACGGTCACTGATTCGTTCGTAGCAGGCGCAGGTCATGCTGTGACTGGGTTGGGGTCATATGCCTGGAGTTCGGTAGCCGGGATTCTTTCACACTTTTCGCCACATGGGATCGCCACCTACGCCCAAGAGGTGGCGCATCCGTCGTCGAGCCCCACCTCCGCTCGATCGCAGTCGCGCTTTGAATCCCCGGTCGGCATCGTCTACCTGGCTAACGACGCCGTACGAGCAGGTATCGCCGCCGTATTAGAGCTGCTGTTCTTGATCAACGTGTTCGTTGGTGTTTTCAACCTCTTCCCCTTCTTGCCTCTGGACGGTGGTCATGTGGTGATAGCGATCTACGAACGCATTCGTTCGAGAAAAAATCGTCGTTATCATGCGGACGTGATGAAGCTGATGCCAGTTACATATGCGGTCTTGGCTATTATCCTGTTGATCGGAGTGACCTCACTCTATCTCGATATCACCCATCCAATCTTTAACCCATTTGGCTAGGATTAAGATGAAAGTGAGATGTAATGACACGTGAACAGGTAACGCTGGCGAAGCGTCGAGTCTCGAGAGCCGTCCAGGTCGGCAAGGTCACCGTTGGTGGTGATAGCGCTATCTCAGTTCAGTCGATGACCACGACCAAGACCGCTGACGTAGTGGGAACCTTGGT
>DAHXNM010000328.1 GCA_027365375.1 Ferrimicrobium sp.
CTCGAATGGCCGATCACAATCGTGACCGATTTAGACCGCAATCCCCGCAGGACACCACCTCTCGCTATCGACCCTCATTTCGGAGTCGCCTACAAGCTCCAAGATGAGCGCTCCGGCCACCTCTCATGGATCATCGAGCAGCAAAAAGAGGAGGAGCTCGCAGAGGAACGCCGGCGCTGGTACGTCGCGACGACACGCGCACGCGACCATCTAATTCTCGCGCTCGCGAGTACGGATCGTGTGGACCCGCTTCTCGAGCAGTTCGCACAACAGACTGAGATAGTCCAGGTGCGAATCGACGCCACTCCAGCCATACCACGAGTCGTCTCGGGTTCAGATCCGCTGCGCTATCGGTTGCCCGAGGTTGATCTCGCCAACCCCTCTGCAGTTGTCAAACATAGATTGAGAAGCCGGGCCCTGAATGATTTTCGCCTCTGCCCCTTGCTCCTAGCGACTCCCGAAGCACCGAGAGCTGTAACCGGCAGGCTTAGAACGCTATTTCTCGAGCTAGCAGCCGAGGGCAGATCGGTCAACCTAGGAGATCTTGACTGGCTACCTCAATCCCGAGCCGAATCCCTGATCGCCAGCGTCGGCGAGTATCAGCCGATGCTCTCCTCACACCTGATCACAGCTCCAGAACTCACGACTGGGACCTCGACAATGGCCCAGTGGTCGGTCGATTGGGGACCGTTCCTCTTCGACGGCGCCTCGATGATCGACCTAACGATGACCGATGGCGACCTCGTTGGACTCAGCCTCGCCCACGCCGAGCATCCCGGCATTCGAGCAGGAATTTTTTACCTCACACAATCGCGCATCCATTGGCTCTCCTCAACCGAGCTGGCTGTTATCCATCGCGGGCTGCCACCTCTGATCCGTGAACTCGATGAACCGCCATGGGGACCTCGTAGGGATCGCGCCTCGACCTGTCGCTACTGTCGGCAGGCACACAGCTGTCATTGGGTACAGCGAGAAGACCATAAGCTCTAGCTGTGTCCACAATCGATCTCGCAGGTTTCATCACCGAAGTGAAAGGGCAAGCGATTCACCAAGGCTTCCATGTGCATGACGAGCGCCACTTCATGGAGACCTACTCGCTTCGCCAATGGTGGGAGGTTGATCTCCATCCCGAATCAGGATGTGGATCGCCGATGGAGCTCCACTTGGCGCTCGACGTCGATCCACGAGTACTACTCGCCTTCGATGATGCCTTTGCGACTGCCACCGACCCCTCCTCACTTCCCGATGAGTTTTTCTTTCCACTGACGTTGACCTGGACGCTACCAGCACCCTCAATCGACCTGCTCAACCTGGCGCTAAACCTTGCTGGCCTCACCGGCATGTCTCTACCTCTAGAGGTGGCGGCCACCGATAGCTATGGATCCCCGGCAGCCACGCCAGAACGCGCCATCAGCGTGACCGCCAGACGTTCGGTCTCGCTTGCTAAAATTCTCGAAGGCGAGGAGGTTGTCGATGATACACTTGAGCGCGCCAACGACGTCAGCCTCTTCCTTCTTAAGCTTGTCGAGTAAAGCACGATGAGCCAAGAATCCATCCAACCACCTGCGCCGCGCCGAAGAAAGAGCACGGAACCACAACTACATGAAATGAGTGATGCCTCCTTAGTTGTCGCAGTAGCGCGCTACAACCAGGATGCGTTGGCAGAGATCTTTCGGCGACACGGAGGTGCGGTGCATGCACTTGCTAAACGTGTCACCAGAGATCAGGCATTGGCCGAGGAGGTGACCCAAGAGCTCTTTGTGCGCCTCTGGAACGAACCAGAGCGCTACGACCCGGCTCGTGGCACTCTGAGGACCTTCTTACTGATGCAAACGCATCGACGCTCGGTCGATGTTATTCGATCCGAAGAGGCTAGAAGGCGGCGCGAGCAGAACGAATCCGCCTCGATTGCGGCTACATCTTACGATATCGACCACGAGTTTGGCGACCTCGCTGATCGAGAGGCGATACGCGAAGCATTCAAAATACTTCCCCAAGATGAACGCCGAGCTATCGAACTAGCATTCTATCATGGACTTACCTACCGTGAGGTTGCCCAGCGCCTTGAGCAGCCGGAAGGCACCGTAAAAACCCGAATTCGCACTGGACTCAGACGGATGAATGAAGCCCTGGTATCTTGGAAGGTGGTCGAGACATGATGGAACAATCTGATCTCTCTGGGAAGATGGACCACCAAGAGGCTGAACTGCTGCTTGGAGCCTACATCATCGATGCGGTGGAGGCCAATGAACGCACCGCCATTGAAGCTCACCTAAGTGATTGCACGAAGTGCCGCTCAGAGGTTGACACTCTTTGCACCACCATCGGCATGTTGGCAAATGAGGGCGGCCCGGCACCTGCCGGCATCTGGGACCGGATTGAACACGAGATCAACGAGAGCGAAGATGTGGTCGCATTTCGACCTCCGCAGCACTCGCGGCTTAGAATCCCAACCATCATCGCCTCTACGGCACTCGGTGTCGCCGCCGCCCTAACCCTGATCTTTGGTGTCCAGATCCATCATCTCGACAGTCAAGTAAACCGCTTAGGGTCACAGGTTACTACCTCAGCCACCAGAGCGATTGCCACCGCAGCCCTCCTCCAGCCTGGAGCAAAACGATTTTCGCTCGATAGCCCCCATGGCAAGTCAGTCGGGAGTCTAGTGGCGCTCCAATCTGGCGAGGTAGTGCTCACCTCCTTCCTGATGCACCCGCTCAAGGCGACCTCAACCTATCAGGTCTGGGCGATCGTGGACGAACACCCAATATCCCTCGGCCTGCTTGGCAACCATCCTACGGTCTCGGTATTCCATACCGGTGGCCGGCATGCGTTCGAATTCGCGATCACCGTCGAACCAGCCCATGGAGTCGCGCAACCAACTGGAGCGCCAGTGGCCACCGCCGCGATCATCTGACTTGGCCAACAAACCAGGTTGTAGCCGTTCTCCCAGTAGGATCAAGAGATGACCGAAACCTTCTTCAGCCATGTTCGATCCGCTCATGGAGTCCTGACCGACCAGATCCATGAACGCATCTCATTGCTTGAGACCTCTGGACGACTAGAGACAGAGCAACTTGAGAGTTACCAGCTATCGCTCAGCGCGTCCGCACTCCTTGCAATACCGATCATGATCGACTATGCGAACTATGGCGAGCAGGAACGAGCGATCGCCACCCTCTATTGCATGCAGACCCTTCGTGAAACCGCAGCCAGCCTCCTCGCATCCGGTCTCCTAGATCCATCATCGGTAGCAGATCTGTTCACCACTGAATTCCAACCCACGGATGAACTCATGAGCATCGTCGCGCTAGATCCAGGACCATCACACCTCGGAGAGGACCTAGAGCTGGTAGCCGAGACGTTTCGCCGAGTTGCACTCGACAAGATTGCTCCGGTGGCCGATGACATCCATCGCCAGAACCTAGATATTCCTGAATCCATTCTTGACCAGCTCGCGCAGCTGGGGGCTTTTGGCCTCTCCATCCCTGAACAGTTTGGTGGTAGCTCGAACGAATCAGCCGAGGACCTCATTGCGATGCTCGTCGCCACCGAGGAGCTTTCACGAGCCTCGTTGGGAGCTGGGGGATCGTTGATAACTCGACCAGAGATACTAGCCAAAGCCCTCCTCGCCGGCGGTACCGAAGAACAGAAACAACGCTTCCTTCCAGCACTGGCGTCGGGAGAACTCATGGGTGCTGTCGCGGTCACCGAACCAGATTATGGCTCGGACGTTGCTCATATAACCACAACGGCAACGCCTGCCAACGGTGGTTGGCGGATCAATGGCACCAAGACCTGGTGTACCTTCGCTGGTCGCGCTGAGATCCTCGCCGTCCTCGCGCGCACCGACCCGGACCGTAAGCTTGGGCACCGAGGTCTCTCATTGTTCTTCGTCGACAAGGCACGATCCGAAGGTGAGAGCTTTCGTCACGAATCTAACGGCGGTATAATCGAGGGCAGAGCGATCCCCACCCTTGGCTATCGAGGCATGCACTCCTTTGAGGTAAGCTTCGACAACGTCTTCGTGCCTACGTCCCAACTCATCGGAGAGTCGAGTGGTCTAGGACGTGGCTTTTACCTCCAGATGGCAGGATTTGAAAATGGGAGGATACAGACGGCAGCCCGGGCGGTAGGTGTCATGGGTGCCGCCTATGACGCTGCACGCGCGTATGCTAGGACGAGGTCAGTATTTGGACAGCCACTCATCGACTACCAGCTCAGCAAAGCCAAACTAGCCAAAATGGCGGCAACGCTCCAGGCGGCCCGACAGCTTACTTACGCAACTGCACGTCTACTAGCACAACACCAGGGCTCCCTGGAGGCATCGATGGCAAAGGCCTACACCTGTCGAGCAGCCGAGTGGGTTACCCGAGAGTGCATGCAGCTCCATGGAGGCATGGGGTATGCAGAGGAGTACCCGATAAGCCGTTACTTCGTCGATGCACGTGTGCTCTCGATCTTCGAGGGCGCCGAAGAGACCTTGGCTCTCAAGGTCATCGCCAGAGGTCTTGCGCGCCGCTAACCTGAGACGCGATAGTGACGAAGAACAACAACCGCGCTGCC
>DAHXNM010000010.1 GCA_027365375.1 Ferrimicrobium sp.
GCCGATGTGATCACTAAACGAGTTCGAAGCCGCCTACTGTGGACCAATATTTTAGGGTGGTGTGAGCCACACGACGGAGGCTGCGTTTATGAGCCTGTTTTGTCCGGATCTGGTATAGTGATCAACCATCCGAGCTGCCTCTGTTGGAAGCTCGGATGGTTGAGACATACGCGTTTTTGCTCGACTCGTTTAGCTTGGTCCGCGCCGATTATGCCGGTGCGATTGGGCCAGAGCTAGTTGCTGGAGCTGTCTTTCCAGGCGGCACAGGCGCGGAGGGCCTGCCAAGCTGTAGCCTAGTTGCGGTCATGGTATTGGTGCCCGTAACTACCCCTTGTGCTACCACGAATGAACCGTCCTTGACAGCGGCCAGGTTACTAGTAGTGGTTCCGTCGCGGTAGGTCGTGGTCCTGGTGACATTGATGGTAGCTGTCACTCCACTGCGAAGTTGCAGCGTAAGTACATCTCCGTTTATAGCTGTGACCTTTCCTGCATAGCGAGGTAGATGTATCGCAATGTTGGTGGCATCCAGGGAGGTCTGGTTAGAGGTCGGCTTGCCACTAGCAGAGATCAGCTCTCCTACCTTCAACGCACTTTGGTGGACCGTTGATCGCCCCTCATGGTAGCTCGTGGAGCCGGAGGTGTCGATCACTCGCTCGAGGCCTGAACGACCGGTGATGGTTATCGTGTTTCCGGAGTTGGAGATGCCAACGATCATACCCATAGCTCTTGGTTCGAGGATTCGAACCGTTTTAGCCGTCGTTGACCCTGGACTCGTGACAACGTGTACGCGTTCACCGGCCATTAGTGCCTGAGAGTCCGTCGCGGTCGTGCCCTCCAGATAACGAGTGGAGCTGTTCAAGGTATAGCTGCGCGTTACATCGTTGATCGAACGAACGCTGAGGGTGGTTGTATTTGCCGTGACGACGAGACCGCCGACCATCGGGCGGCGTCCTAACCTGGGCCGTAACGCCGGACCGGGACGATGCCTAGATCCGGAGATAGCGGTCGGCAGTTTTGCTGAAGCGGACGCAAATGTGGAGCTGGTGGCAAAGCCAAGCGATGTAAGCCCCACTGCTGCGCCAGCGGTGATGCCGAGGATAACTCCTCTGTTCCATTTTAAGAAGTGACGTTGCACGAACTTCTCCTATCTTTATTCTTCTGTTGTCGTCGCCTGCATGCTGCCATGCCGACTATTCCTAGTGTGTTGCCCTCAATCTCTATTACCTTACGGTCGACTGGCGATTGTTCAGTTTCAGCGACATTGAACAGTCTTGACTGCTTCCACAAGAGCTAGCTATCAATCTGGTAAAAGGAAGGTAAGAATAGTTGGCCTGTAGTTACCGAACCGCAGGAAGGGCTCTGCCATTCTCGTTACTTGGGTCGTGCCATGGGCTAGTATGGCGAATCAGTGACGCATTTACGTGAACCTATACCGTCGGTATTGTTAGCAGAGGATGACAGGGCGGCTCGCGATGCTATTCGTCGCGGACTTGAACTGGATGGTTACTCGGTCACTGCAGTTGCCAACGGCGAGGAGGCGCTGATCGTCATCGACAGAGCTCCGCCTGCGATTATCATCCTGGATCTTATGATGCCCTACGTTGACGGGTTGACCGTCTGCCGCAAGCTCCGGGGCGGTGGTGATAGGACCCCTATCCTGTTGCTTACTGCACGTGCTGAAATCTCTGACCGAGTCTCTGGTCTCGACGCGGGTGCAGATGACTACCTCACCAAACCGTTTGCACTTGAGGAGTTACAGGCTCGCGTGCGAGCCTTGTTAAGACGATCTTCCTACGCTGAGCGGGAGTCTTGGATCGTCGTTGGTGACCTCAGAATCGACGAGCGAGCACGTCGCGCCTTTCGTGGCGATCGTGAGCTCGAGCTCTCTAAGACCGAGTTTGACCTGCTGCAGCTGCTCGCCTTCAATGCGGGCTCAGTACTTCCACATAGCGTGATCTACGACCGTATCTGGGGTTACGACTTTGGGCCAGAATCAAAAAACCTTGCAGTCTACATAGGGTATCTGCGCCGCAAGCTCGAGGGTAATGGCGAGTCCAAGATACTTAGAACTGTTAGAGGTGTCGGTTATGGCCTGGTTGGGCCATGAGTCTTCGGGTTCGGTTGGCCCTCGTTCTCGCGCTCTTTGCCGCCCTGACCGGTGCAGTTGTGGCTACGATAGCCTACGCCACCACGGCGCACCAACTGATGTCCTCGGTGGATGCGTCGTTGCGATCGAGCGCTGTGGCCTTGCGGGCATCCACACAGCCGCCTCGACCTATAGCTCCCACCAAGCAGCGCCCCCGAGGATTTCCACAACCCTTTCGTCCGGGCGGCCTCTTCCAACTTGCTATTGCACAGACGATCTCTGCTTCCGGTACTCTCACCCAGCTGGCGGGCACTACCGCTCTCCCAGTGGAAAAGAGAGATCGCGAGATCGCCGATGGGCTGGCCACTCGATGGCTACGGACTGAACGCTTCGACGGCAGCTCCTATCGCATTCTTACCATCCGAGATCGGGGCTACGGTGCGATTGAGATCGGTCGAAACATCAATGATGTGATGAGATCGCTCGCTGTGCTGCGGCGACGTTTCATCCTGCTTGTGCTCGCCGCCGCCATCGCCGCCGCCGCCATCGGTTATGCAGCAGCGACGGTTCTTGGCAGGCCGATCCTTCGATTAGCACGGGCGGTGGCCAAAGCAGGCGCAAATAACGTTCTTGACGTCTTGCCTGATGACCAACGAGACGATGAGATTGGAGTTCTCGCACGCTCCTTCCGTCGAACTTTTGAGGCATTGGGGCGCTCTCAGGCACAACAACGGCAACTGATACAAGACGCCTCGCATGAACTTCGAACCCCGTTAACCTCGCTTCGTACGAATATCGATCTATTGCAGCGGTATGATTCACTTGCAGAACCGGATCGAAGCCACATCCTTGCTGATCTTCAGGCGGAGGCACGAGAACTCACTGACCTACTAGACGAGCTAGTCGTTCTGGCCATTGAGGGGCAAACTGACGAAGTGGAGTCCAGCTTTGATCTGCGCGTCGTCTCGCAAGACCTCGTTACGCGCTTCAAAGGGAGAGCTAACCAAACGTTGGAGATCTCCGTCTCTACAGACCCTACTGTGGTGGTTGCACCGCAACGATCGATTGAGAGAGCGATCAACAACCTGTTAGATAATGCGGTCAAGTTCGCGCCGTCTGACTCTACTATCTATATTGCTGTTACCGGCAACTCTTTCGAGGTCACCAATGAGGCTGAGTTTATCGAGGACTCTGATCTTGAACACCTTTTTGAACGCTTCTACCGAACCGCGTCTGCTAGGTCATTTCGAGGTTCTGGACTTGGCTTGGCGATTGTCCAAGACACTATTACCGCCATTGGCGGCGTCACTTATGCTTATAACTCACCAACTGTATCGGGTAATAGCATAACAATCGGGTTTAGAATTCCGGAGACAAAGCTCTAGATCCGTTTGCCATCCGGTAATTCCGGACTTCGGGCGGGAGCAACGGGCTACACGGGACGGTGGAAGGAGTGGGAATAGATATTGACCGTTAGCTGGGAAAAGGGACCTGCCGTCGAACATAGCTGCACTTTGTTGGGCTTAGCCTGGGAAGAGTTATCGGGACCAACGCTATCGAGGGCGTAGCTGGCTATTCATCTATCCAGGTTCAGACTCTTGTGTTAGATTGTAGGTGGATGTATGTATCCAGGGTTGTACGCGTTCTTGCCGAACAGTTTGTCGACGTGAAGTGCAGGCTATATTCGCATTAAAAGTCGGGGTTTGTGGCTGAACGGGTCTGTTCTAATTTATCGATCGCTTGAGTGCTAAATCGAGAGAAGGGCATTAGCTAATTCCATTAAAGCCGAGGCTGGATTACAACTGGGGGTTTAAAAGTGGGCTACGCTAATAGTTGTAAATATCTCGTTCTTGCGCTCATGAAGGTAATCCCCGGTAGTTACTATCAATTTGATAGAGATCGAAGTTTATAATGAGTCTGTAGCTCCTTCCATCCGATGGATGTTCTTTGAATTGGGTTCCACTCGGAACCAGAGATACTTTATTGATGCCGTGACCTGATAGTTGGTCAATCGAAGTCCTGCCAACGCTGGCACTTGGCTGTGTGCGGTTAACCTCCGAAGATGCGAGACCATGCTGGTCGATTCGGCGCGGGGTAAGACGGTTCGGACGACTACCAATGTTGTGCCTTCCGATCACCTTCGGAACTGGTGCAGTCGCCACGCCGAGCCAGGGAAAGCACACCGGGATCGCCCTTCGTCTTTAACTTGCCTTCACCACCGTCGGTTGCAGGTTTGCTCTCAGCTGCCAGAGAGGGTGGGCTGTTAAAGCGGTGTGTAGCGGATGCTTGTCAGCCATATGGAGGACATAGCAGCTAGGTGTGACGAAATCTATTTGCAGACTTTGTTCGGACGGGCTATCGTATGCTCAAGGGCCTTGATGATCTTGGCATGAGGTCACCAACAAAGTCCGGAGGAAGTGAAATTGAGGAGGTTGTCTCCGTTGGTCTGCTGTAGCACTCAGCCGTGGAGGTTGTAGCTAGTGAACTAGCGGGGGACGGCTCATTGAGTCCGAGCCACTTAAACCTGGCAAGCGGAAACCATTGAACCCGGATGTGTGGGTGGATAGCATGAACTGCCTTTACCGAGTCTATTGAGTTTATCCACCATGATGAATTGGAGGCTTGTGCTGTCTAATCGAATGACTTGGCCCAGTTGCGTGAGGCTCTACAGCAAAACTGTGGGGGCCTTTTAGGTGCCTGACGTCGGTTCTGGTTTTCGTACCGTGGTAGGAGACAATGGCGTGCAGCCGATCTGCATGGAGTTCTCCTTCGGCCACCGTATGAGCAATCGAAAAGGATGTCTGTTATGAGCTTGGCTAAGTCACTCTTGGAGCCATCGTCAAGTCTGCACGATCACGGCACTGCATGTTGATGATTGCTAAGACATCTGCAATCAGGAGGTGGAGGGAACTGCGTCGACTCCTTCGCGTCGTAGGCATAGTCTTTGCAAGCTGTGTGTTGTTTGGTATCGCTGATTCCGGCGTTTCATGGGCTGCTACTCCTGCAATACGGAGCATACGAGCCATAGAAAAAGGTTCCTCCTTGTTTGCCCTTGAGGGGCTCGCTGTTAACCCCACAACCAACGCGGTCTACGCGAGTGATGGGCTTCATCTATTCGTGATCAACGGAGCCACCGACAAGGTGACCCGCACCCTCCATGTCGCTTCCTTCGAATTGGCGGTTGATCCAGTGACGGACATGCTCTATGCGACTAATGGAAAGACCGTATCAGTGATCAACGGAGCCACCGACAAGGTGACCCATACGATTGATGTCAAATATGGTGGAATTTTTATAGCTGTTAACCCCACCACCAACACGGTGTACGTGTCCGGCGGCAAAACTGTGTCTGTGATCAACGGAGCCACCGATAAGGTGACCCATACCATCGATTTAAGCTCCCAAGTGGCTCAACTCGCGGTGAACCCCACAACCAACATGGTGTACGTGGGATTGTCGGAAAATTCCTATGCTACCTATTTTGGCGAGGCTGCTGCCAATACTCTGTCTGTGATCAACGGAGCCACCGATAAGGTGACCCATACCATCGATTTAAGCTCCCAAGTGGCTCAACTCGCGGTGAACCCCACAACCAACATGGTGTACGTGGTCGACAACTCTATAACCGTGATCAACGGAGCCACCGACAAGGTGACCCGCACCCTCCATGTCGCTTCCTTCGAATTGGCGGTTGATTCAGTGACAGACATGCTCTACGTGACTAATGGCAAGGCCGTATCCGTGATCAACGGAGCCACCGATAAGGTGACCCGCACCCTCCATGTGGACACTGCTGGGATTGGGTTCGCTGTTGACCCCACAACCAACACGGTTTACTCGAGTAATGGTGACTTTGTATCCGCGATTTCTTTTGGCAACCCGAGTCACAGCGTTGTGTCAGGAGACAGCCTTTGGCTGGCTGTCGTCGGCCTTGTCATCGTGGGTGGCGGGTCAGCGCTTATAAATGTGTCGAAGCGCCGTCGACTGGATGGCCAACAGGCGGATGAAAATGGGCCATCACCTCGACGTTATCAGCGCCGTCGGTAATACGCGGGATGAT
>DAHXNM010000018.1 GCA_027365375.1 Ferrimicrobium sp.
CGGTCGAGGTCTGAGGAGACCGTTGATTCGATGAGCATCGACACCCTGTCTACGCGATCCCACACACCATAGGTCGCCGGTTTAGCTCCGCATAGAGGTATGCATCGAGCTGTGGCGCCAGCATAGGCATGGGCGAGTGCAACAACCAGTCGCCCAGATCGTAGCATGCGCGCCACCACCACGATTACCCAAAAACCGACCGGCCTGTATCGATTAGCCTCGTCTCTCGCAAGCACACAACAGGTTGCTCGCTACCCCCGAGTCGATCATGAGCGTGCCTCGCTCGCTAGCATGGTAGGGTGCAGCCACAACCCCACCGACGAGTGACCGAAAGGTCCAAGGCCTGGCTCGCTGCCTACTTCGATGCCAGCTCCCCGTTAGGGGTCTTGCGACGAATACACGCACTGTCGATATCATCTGACACCCTGATGACCGTGGCGTTGGCGGGTTCACTATTCTTTTCGATCTCGCCTGGGGAGGCGCGCTCGAAAGTAACCCTTTATCTCCTGTTCACGATGGCACCCTTCGCCGTCCTCGCACCACTCATCTCTCCGATCATCGATCGAGGGCCAAGAGTGCGTCGCATCGTCGTCATTCTCTCCGGTGTCGTCCGCTTGGTCGGCGTCTTTCTGATGATCTTTGAGCTGCGTTCGCTGCTACTGTTCCCTCTGGCACTGATGAATTTGGTGGCCTCCAAGGCCTACCTGGTATCAAAGTCATCGCTCATCCCTGAACTCCTCGACTCGGACTCACGCTCTGAACTCGGCAGCCTCGTGAAGACCAATGCGAACATCACCCTCTTGGCCGCCGTCTCAGGAGCCATAGCCGGCGTTATCGGGGCAGGAATCTTGAAGACACCCTTCCTCGGCGCGCATTACGACCTGATCCTAGAGCTCATACCGCTGAGCATATTTATCTACGAATCCCGTTCTCTGGTCAAGAACCTTCCACCGCGCACCGTCGACCGATCGAAACCACGTGCTGCCAAGAAACGCCGACCTAGCGGACCCGCATACGCACAAACGCTCACGCTCTCACTACTCATGAGCGTCCTCCGAGGACAGGTGGGGTTCTTCGTCTTCCTTCTCGCCTTTGCGCTGAAGACCATCCACAGTCCAACCTGGCTATATGGGGCGGCACTGGTTGCTAGCTCACTCGGCTCCGCCTTGGCTACTCAATTAACACCACTTGTTCGCCGCAAACTCGGCGAGACCACCATAGTGATCCTTGGAACCATCGCCATCGTCGCCGTCGCCTTTGTCGCCGCAACACTCAACATCGGTATCTCCGGTGCCATACTCATCGCCTTTGTGCTTGGCGTCGCCGCAGGTGGCGCCAAAATCGCCTTCGATGCCAGCGTCCAAACATCGATGGCCAAGCACGAGTACGGCCGCTTGTTCGCGCGTTATGAATCCTACTTTCAACTCTCATGGGTCGTGGGCGCCTTCGTAGCCACCCTGGCCGACCTTACCCTGGCCGACGGCGAGGCCTTTCTCGGTGCCACTGCCCTCCTCGCCCTCGCATCCTACGTGATCGCGATCTCCGCTCTACGCCACTCCGGCGAGGAGCCTGATGAAGAGGATCCGGAATGGATCTGAACAACAAATATGACCGACACGCACAGAGGCAACAGCCAGATCTATCCATAACCAGCCATCCGAAAATCCGCCTACGCCAACGCAAACAACGGGATCACCAAGACGAGTAGGACGACACCTGTCTCAAACAGACGGCATCGTGGATCAAAGCTCTATCGCACCCAAAGCAATCAGCAACGCATCGGAGGCTCCTGCAGCCTACTTCAACTTCACCAAACCAACATGGAGAACAGCTCAATCATCATCAAGACGCCAACCGTCCACTAGAGCCAACGCCCACAGCCCTCGACATTCGTGCCTATCCTGTGGATCGAAATATTCGGACAACAACGGAGCTCAGAGACGGATGAACGCAATGAAAACCGAGATTCAACACAGGAGGCCGATCGGCGCTTTGCTCAGTTACCACGTTCCCTCTGGGAAGCAAGGTATCCGCGATCCCGAAACCCATCGGACATACACCTTCTCACTGCGTACACATGCGGTGAAGCCCAGAGTTCGACTTGACCGCTCCTGGACTCCCTGTAGCGAGGCTGGGCTAACGCGACGAACGCGATCCGAGCGGCAGCCCAAGCAAGGCCTCCCGCTCGGACTTAGGTCTGGCGTTAAAGCGCGCGATCCAGGTCTGTACCGCATCACTTTGATCGGGCGTGATCCCATCTGCCGCCATAGCGAGCCACATCTTCTTGCCCCAGCTGTATCGTCTAGAATCGGCCATGCGAGACCGAAAACGAGGGCGGATGCGGTCAAGGTGGCTAATGAGCTTAGTTAGGCTATCACCTTCGGAGTCGAGGTAACCAGCTTCGGCGAGGAACCGAAGAAAGGCTTTAGCCTCGTTCAGCGCCAGGTCCAATTCGTTCTCGCCCTCTACAATCATCTTCGCTGGGAGGATCTGCAAGAAGATCGAGTCCAAGTCGGCGTTAGTCCAGCAGCCAAGGTCGCCATGGAGATATCCCCACTTGTAGTGGCAGAGAAAATCTGCTGAATCCGGATCTACGTCGAGGCCTGCCTCGGCAACCCACCCCTCGAACTCTGAGAACAACTGCGCGTAGGTTCGGTCGTAGTCCTCTGCGCTCCCGGGGAACAGGTCAAGTCCTTCACGCATGGTCATCTCCTCCAAGGTCTCCTCTGTCGGTGGTCATTCGCGCTCTCATCTCAGGGTAGTCGTGACTAGCGGAGACATAACCGGCACCGGAAGTCCTTGGCGAGAGGATAGAGGTGATCGTCTTTCACCACTAACCCATACTTGTTGGAACGATCAGGCTTGGTCGGTGAAAACAATCCACCTATTTGGTCCTCGGTACAGTTGAGGTATTTGGCCTCATACCCAGGTATGTAGCTTGGGGCACGCTAGTGCTACTCTCCAGGTAAGCACTCTTAAACGCAATACCACTTAGTTAAGGTCCAAGCCCACTTGCACCATTAGTATGGCGTTTCTTTGGTGAGGTGCGCGAGGGACCTGTGATGACGATGGTGTCACGTGGATGAGCTTGTAGGCGAGCCGGATTGAGCTGATGAGCACGT
>DAHXNM010000030.1 GCA_027365375.1 Ferrimicrobium sp.
TATGCGGGGATTCTAGATTTTACGGTCATCACATTCATGGCAGTTGGTGCTTATATGGCTGGCGTAGGATCGTTGGCGCCAGCTCAACCAGGAACGGAAATTTACTATATTCTCGGCCTGTCTCTTCCCTGGCCATTGGCGTTCATCATGGGTGCCGTGAGTGCTGGAATCCTTGGGTATCTCGTTGGATTAATCGCACTTCGCAGGTTGCGTTCTGACTATCTAGCGATCGTTACCCTAGCGGCGGGGTCGATCATCTATGGATTAGTTGGAAACAACACCAAGCTCTTCGACGGTTATGAGGGTCTTGTCGGTGTACCTCAGCCCTTCAATGGGGTTCTAAACCTCACTCCGAACAGCTACGACCTCGTGTTTATGATCTTCGCCGCCATCATCATGGGGCTGTTATGGTTTCTTGCGAACCGGCTCTACAAGTCGCCGCTTGGCAGGGCTATGCGTGCAACCCGCGAGGATCTCGATGTTGCCGAGGCTTTCGGCAAGAATACCTATCGGATCAGGATGATGGCGATGGTCATTGGAGCTGTCTTTGTTGGAATTGGTGGCGTACTCACCATCTGGTTCATTACCGCGCTGGCTCCTGCTGGTTGGGGGACTAGTGAGACGTTCGTGATTTGGGCTGCTCTAATCGTAGGTGGCCTGGGCAATAACAAGGGAGCCGTCATCGGCTCGTTCTTGGTGGCGGTGTTGTTTAACGAGGCGACTCGCTTTTTGCCTAGCATCAACGGGTTTCCGAGCTTGATCCCTGAGATTCGAAATATCTGTATCGGAGCTCTGGTCATCTTGACGTTGCGTTTCCGTCCTCAGGGAGTGCTTCCTGAGCGGAAGGCTAAGTTCTTCGAGTTGCCGTTGGGCAACTCCAAAGCTTCGGTTGAAAAGGAGGCTGTTATTGCTGGGGGGGAGGAGTAACGATGGATGAGGTCACACCGATCCTTTCGGTTGTCGGGCTTGAGAAGACCTTCGGCGGAGTAAAGGCGGTACGCGGAGCTGAGTTCGACGTACAAGAGGGTTCTATCACCGCACTTATCGGACCGAACGGGGCCGGCAAGTCGACGGTGGTGAATCTTATTGCAGGAGCCTTACATCCAGACTCAGGCCATGTCTATTTTCAGGGCGCAGAGATAACGGGAGGTAAGCCGTTTCAAGTCGCTCGACATGGCCTCATTCGTACCTTCCAGATCTCGCGCGAATATCCTGCGTTGACCGTGCTCGAGAATCTCATGGTCTCGCCTCTGAATCAGATGGGGGAACGCCTGTTCGCCGCGATGTTTCTACGCGGTCGCTACAAGCAAGAGGAGCGCGACCTTGTCGAGAAGGCTGTGCAGATCCTTGATGACTTTGGACTCTATGCGATGCGCAATGAGTATGCGCGTAATTTAAGCGGAGGACAGAAGCGGCTGCTCGAGCTAGCACGAGCGGTTATGGCTGATCCAAAGATGCTCATTCTTGATGAGCCAATGGCGGGTATAAATCCGGCATTGATATCGCGTATTGGCGAGCACATGCTTCGCCTGAAGGAGGAGAGCGGCTACACGTTTCTAATGGTCGAGCATAACCTCGACGTCGTAGAGCGTATCTGTGATCATGTTGTCGTTCTTGCCGTGGGTCGCACGCTTGCGCGTGGGACCATGGCTGAGCTGCGAATGGATACTGAGGTAGTATCCGCATACCTGACAGGAGGTACCGTTGGTGCAAGTACTAAAGGTTGATCAGCTCACCGCCGGATATGGCAAGATTCCAATCGTCCAGGAGGTATGTCTCGAGGTTGGTCTCGGGCAGGTTGTGACCATAGTTGGCCCCAATGGGGCCGGGAAATCGACCTTTCTCAAGGCGGTTTTTGGGTTGCTACCGAGGATGGCTGGGACGATTCACCTCGATGGGGACGATATCACCAACGTGCCCACCCACCGACTCGCGCGTGCTGGGGTAGCCTATGTCCCTCAAAATGAAAACGTCTTTCCGTCTATGTCTGTGGAGGAGAATCTTGAGCTTGGTAGCTTTGTAACCTCGAAGAGCTTCCGCAGCCGAGTGAACGATATCTGGGATATCTTTCCAGAGCTCAAGCCAGCCAAGGGAAAGAAGGCGGGGCTCTTGAGCGGTGGGCAGCGGAACATGCTCGGTATGGCACGTGCACTTATGGCGGAACCAAAGGTTATCTTGCTCGACGAGCCGACAGCTGGCTTGTCGCCGGCCAATGTCGAGGTTGTGTGGTCGCAGATTGCGACTATCAGTGAGCTAGGGACCAGCGTGGTCGTAGTAGAACAGAACGTGGATCGAGCGCTTGACAGTTCGGACCATGTCTACATCATCGTCGCTGGTCGTAACCACGATCATGCGGCACCAGAGGTACTTCGGAAGTTGGATCTGGCCGGCATATTCTTGGGTGCTTCTGCAGAGCAGAGGGCCTGAAGTGAGTCTCAACCTAGAACAGGTGAGAGCGGAAAGCAAGGGGGATATAGTCCATGTGGCATAAGAAGTTGGTACGGGGGATGAGGGTTCGGAGAGGCAAGGTTGTCGGCACCAGCCTGCTCGCCCTCGGAGCTTTGACAATGGCAGCGTGCGGTAGCACTAGTAGTAGTTCGAGTAGTACAAGTAGCAAGAGTAAGGGTATTAGCGGAACCATCCAGGCTGGCATTCTTCTTCCGATGAGCGGTAAAGAGGCCTTCGTTGGCCAATGGTTTGATCATGGCGTAGAGGCTGGCCTCTATGCAGTCAACCATGGTGGCGGTGTTCTCGGAGCGAAGATTAACGGAACATTGGCGGATACGGCAGGCGACCCTGTTGATGCGGTGACCGCATTCCACACCTTGCTGTTGCATAACCCAACCGTCATCTTTGGACCGTCGTCACTTTCGATTGAAGGCGTGATTCGCCAGTTTGGCCCGGATCACGTTGTTGATCTCATGGAGGGTGGCACCACCCAGCTCGACTTCATGAAGTACCCTTACGTCTACCGTGTCTT
>DAHXNM010000044.1 GCA_027365375.1 Ferrimicrobium sp.
CTTTCGATCGTCATCTTCGACTTCGGCCATGGGAGCCCGATGTTGAGATGGATTCCTAGCAACTCGATTCGTCGCGCTCTGACCGGGTTTCTCTTCGGCTCTGTTGGAGGCTCCATTGCTCTTTCATCCATCGGCAAGCGCAGTGGAGCTCATATCAATCCAGTGGTGACCCTAGCGTTTCGCCTTCGAGGTACGATCTCTACCCCGCTTGCTGCAGGATACATTCTCGCACAGCTCTCCGGAGCAGTACTCGGATCGGTGCCTTTGCTCCTGTGGGGACCCGTGGGGAAGAGCGTGGCATTTGGCGCGACGTTACCTTCTGTAAAATACGGCTCGCTCAATGCCGCATTGGGTGAAGTCGGCACCACTTTTGTCTTAGTAGTTGCGCTCTTCAGCGTGCTAGGCGTAGAGCGCTTTCGCAAATTCACCCCGCTACTGTTCCCTCCGCTCTATGGAATCATGGTATGGTTGGAGGCACAGCTGTCGGGAACAAGCACGAATCCAGCTCGTAGCCTTGGCCCGGCGGTCGTCTCCGGTGACTGGCATGGATTCTGGGCATATATCGTCGGCCCATTCGTTGGGTGTATGATTGCGCTAACCGTGCTACGTATTAGTCCTTTACGACGTCTAGAAGTGGACATCGCTAAGATCGAACACTTCTCCCGAGATGAGTATGGGGTTTTAGGGTTACATCACCTTGAGCGTGAGCATCATAAGGACGAATCTGAGGTCCGAAAAACTCGTAGTTTAGAACCACGCCGAGACAACGACAAACCCAGGAGGTGATCAACGGGGAGAGGTCAGGGCCGAAGAGACGGGTTCTGTCACTTCAGTTGAGGGCTTACCGTCGTCCAGGAGCTACCGCCATCGCTCGTGCGCCAGATGACCGGAACCTCTCCTAGCTTCGCGTCGTCACCAAGCAAGAATCCCACTTGGGAGTAGAAGAAATGGATTTGAAGCGTACCTCCTCCGGAATCGGCGGCGACACTTGGCGAAGGTACTCAGCTTGCACCACCGTTGGAGGAGACGAGTAGGGGGCGTCCCGAGCCGACAAGAAAACTTCTTTGCGCTAGTGGGCGCTGGGAGTTCACCGAGATATCCGTTGGCGAGCGGAGAGTGGAGACACGTGGTAGGGATTGTTGGAGAAAGTTGACAAGCAAACACCGTCTTCCACGTTGTCCCGTCGTTCGAGGAAACAACGATGGACTTTGGCTGCCGTCCTGTCCCAGGCTCGCTCCCCCACATCCGACTACAAGTTCTCCTGCTGGCCCTACGGCAAGCGCCACCGTGTAGGAAGAGAATCCACACGGAACGCTATGGCCAACCCAACTCCCTCCGCTACTGTTGCTTTGCCACAGCGTCGCTAGAGAGCTAGCAGTACCGGGCGGTGGTGCCAAAAATAGATCGAGCCCACCGGTGGGGCCGGCCAGCATTGCCACGGCACCGCTCGTGGAATATCCTGGTCTAGCAGTTGACGGTAGGGTGTATCGTTCACCCATCTTTGACCTCCATCATGGGAGTACTGTAACAACAGTGGGCAACCATCAGATGGGACCTCGCCACTAGAGCACTGGTTCGTGAGCATCCAGAGAGTGGAGCTCCTCAGCAAATAGGGCAGATCGCGCTGACTAATCATGCAGCTTGGTAAACCTCTCCTGGGCGACACTGTCGAAGATGGGCCAAGCGCAAATCCTTATGCGTTTGGTCCTGATGCTTCCGAAAAGAACTGAATAACGAAGTCGCGAAAGGCTACTACCGCTTCGCCGAGAGGGCGCTCGGAGGTCCAGGTTAACGATACCTTCCGTAATGCCTCTGGATCCGTGAGTCGAAGAGCGACGACTCCCTTGTGTGTCTCTTCTTCCGTGGATGGGAGGAGCGCTACCCCAAAGCCAGCCTCCACGAGACCCCGTGCCAGCGTAACGTCTTCAGTCTCGAAGGCGACTTTTGGACTAAACCCGGCCCGCCTGCACAGGAGATCGGCGAGGGTACGCGTACCATACCCTTGTTGCAAAACGATGAACTCATCATCAGTGACGTCCGTGAGGTCAACCTCTTTCGCATCGGCGAGACGATGACCGGATGGAACTACCAACTCCATAGGCTCGCTCCACAACTGCACCGACGTCACTCGGTGATCAACTGGAGGAGGCGCAACTATGCCGATATCCACTCGATCCTCGGCAATAGCTGCGACGATGGAGTCTGTGCTCCCCTGTTCTAGCAAGAAGCGAACTCCGGGGTGCTCGTGTCGAAAACCCTTGAGGATATCGGGGACAGCCCTGGCTCGAAAGCTGCGCAAGAAATTGAACCGGACGAGCCCGACAACAGGATCGTCGTCCGCTATCAACTCGAAAATTCCTGCCTCTAAAGTGGCCAAGGTTCTCTCGCCGCACGCCAAAAGGGAACGACCCTGCTTAGTCAAGCGAATCGACCTTCCCTGTCTTACGAATAGAGGCACCCCAAGTTGGCGCTGCAGACGGGCAAGTGACCTGCTTAGGGTGGGCTGTTGAACGCCCAGAGAACGGGCAGCCGAAGTGAGATTCTCCACACGTGCTATCTCGACGAACTCGCTTAGCGGTGGGCAAAGGATATGCCTTAGCCGAACCAACTCGCTCGGTGGTGCCGTCACACCCCGTCCTTCGTCCGAAGATCTATGCATTTTCGCATTAGTTATCATGTAATCAATGTAGTACACGCCAATATTGATAAACGCTATAGTAGCTTTATGCCAGGTTCTAGTGATAACAAAGATGCGAGAGTCTCGGGTTCTGCTACTACCTGGTCGAACCGTCGTGCATCCAAACAGGCCCGCCTCGAGAGGATCGCTGGATTCATGCGTGGCGTCTACGTCGACTCCAGCAGAATGTCCGAGGTGCTCGAACTGCTACTCCAGCCGGGTGACAAGGTGGCACTTGAGGGTGATAACCAAAAGCAGGCTGACTTCCTTGCGACAACACTCGCTGGACTCGACCCGATGAAAATCCATGACTTGCATATGCTGATCTCCTCTGTCAGCCTTCCCACTCATCTCGACCTCTTTGAACGTAAACTAGCGTCGTTACTTGACTTCGCCTACTCAGGTCCGCAAAGCCTGCGAATTTCGCAATTAATAGAGGATGGTGTGGTGCGAGTCGGCGCAGTACACACCTACGTGGAGCTGTACGCTCGCATGTTCGTCGACCTTATACCGAAGGTGGCACTTCTTTGCGCCGAACAGGCCGATGAAGCAGGGAACCTATTCACCGGGCCCAACACGGAGGATACACCGACCATCGCCGAGGCAACCGCCTTCAGTGGTGGGCTTGTGGTGGTACAGGTGAATGAACGGGTAGCGAGGGTTCCTAGAGTCGACATCCCTGCTGACTGGGTCGACGTGGTAGTCGTCAGCCCTGACCCCTATCGAGTCGAGCCTCTCTTCACACGAGATCCTCGCCACATCGGCCCTATTCACATCCTTCAAGCGATGATGGTCATACGCGGGATCTACGAGCGCCACCAAGTGACCTCCCTCAACCACGGCATCGGGTTCAATACCGCCGCCATCGAGCTGTTGCTACCCACCTATGGCGAAGAGCTCGGACTGCGTGGCACTATCGCTCGAAACTGGGTACTTAACCCTCACCCGACCCTCATCCCGGCCATAGAGAGCGGGTGGGTTGAGTCGGTTGCGTGTTTTGGAGGTGAGCCAGGGATGGAGAACTACGTAGCGAATCGCCCAGACATCTTCTTCACCGGACGCGACGGCTCTTTGCGATCCAATCGGGTCCTGGCTCAACTCGCCGGGCAATATGGGGTTGACCTATTCATCGGTTCATCGCTGCAAATCGATGCCGATGCCAACTCTTCCACTGTCACTGCCGGTCGTCTGAGCGGATTTGGTGGCGCTCCAAATATGGGGCATGATCCACATGGCCGTCGCCACGCAAGCCCAGCATGGCTTAGCCTGCTGAGCGGAGAGGGAGTAGGGCTACGAGGTCGGAAACTAGTGGTTCAAGTCGCCGAGACCTTCCAACGGGGTGGTGAACCGACCTTCGTGGAGTCACTCGATGCACTCGAAGTCGGTCGTAAGGCAAACTTCCCGGTTCCGCCTGTGATGATCTACGGCGACGACGTGACCCATGTGGTTACCGAGGAGGGTATTGCCCATCTTTGGAGGGCTCACAGCTTGGCAGACCGACGCGATGCCCTTGCCTCGATCGCAGGAGTCAGCCCGGTCGGAGCGACTGGGAACGCGGCCACTACCGAAAGACTGCGTCAAGACGGTCTGGTTTCACTCCCGTCTGATATCGGAGTAGATGTCCGCCGTGCGGATCGCCGGCTGCTGGCCGCCAAGACGATCGAGGACCTGGTGGCCTGGTCCGGCGGACTCTACAATCCACCTGCAAGGTTCCGAAGTTGGTGACGACTCGCATTGGTACCGGCAAACCTCTTACTCCCCCTATTCGCGACCCTCATTTTCTAGCCGAGGTAGCAGTTGATGCTCTCATCTTCGAAGCGCACCTGACGCCCAAACCAGGGTTGGTGGACTCAGCCGGATCAGGTGCCCACAGCGACATGGACATCGAACTCCTCTTCATCTCGGCAGAGACCCTCCGGCCAACATTCGTTGAGTTAGCGCTAGCTGGACGTTATGGAGTGCTTGGACCCAACCTCCGTAGCGAAGTCGGCAGAATCGGACGTGAAGGTGAGTCTCGAGTACTCGACATCACCAACGGAGTCAATACTCACCGCGGTGCACTCTGGGCACTCGGGTTGCTCGTCACCAGTGCAGCCCTAAGCGGGGGCGACGCCGCAATGGTCACCGATGTCGCTGCCAGACTGGCAACCCTACCCGACCCTTCGACGTCTAATCTGGATTCGAATTACGTCACCATCTCAAACGGAGAACGAGTGCGGCGCATCTACCAAATCGGCGGAGCTCGCGCCGAAGCCAAAGCTGGTTTCCCTCACGCGTTAGCGATCGCCCTTCCGGTCTATCAATCCCGCCTCGCCACTCACGGCCCACAACTAGCCGCCATCGATGCATTGTTAGCCGTCATGGCAAGTCTGCAAGATACCTGTGTAGTGCACCGGGGTGGCCTTTCAGCACTTGCCCTGGTGCATGAAGGCGTCCGTGAAGTACTACTAGCCGGTGGATCGTGTACCACCTCGGGCATGAGAAGACTAAAGGCCTTCGACCAAACTCTTACAATCGCAGGGATCTCTCCCGGTGGGAGCGCAGATCTACTCGCCGCTGGACTATTTCTAGAGGCACTGTCCTCTGGTGGTCGGTCTTGGCGCTCCTGTGTCAACGTGCATCGACAAAGTCTTCACCCCCGATCAAGCCAACCCTCAGAGCTTCAATCACAGCTCATGAAAGGATGAGTCTCATGGAAACGCTTCATTTCGACTTCCCGGCCGACGTCCATGCCATCAGGAGAGCTCGAGTCGGTGTCGTCGGCTCCGGCGACCTAGAGGTGCTACTCTTTCCGGACACAGGGACCACCGATGCTCGCGCCCTTGTACGTGTGCGTACTAGCGTGGACGGTTTCGCGGAACTTTGGCAGACAGCGCTCTACCGATTCTTTCACCGCCATCCAGTCGCTGGGCGCTACGAGATCAATGACTCTGGTGCCACCCCAGGAGTCGTTGCTCTCCGGTTGCTTCAAGCGATAGAG
>DAHXNM010000069.1 GCA_027365375.1 Ferrimicrobium sp.
GGACACGGTCTGTCCCCTGCACGCTAGCTGGCAGTCGACCGTGGCTGCCGTACGCCAACAACTTGGCACTATTACGCTGGCCGCTATCGCCGAGGAGGACCTACGACTTGAAGGCGCTCACGAACATCCGATAGATAGCCATCGATCGTTCCACCGCATCGAGGCTGAGGACTCTAGCTACGTTGAACTACCACTAGCAGAGGTTGAACAGCTACTCGGTCGTCTCCACGATCAACAGCTGATCGAAGAGTTGCGTGACCCTATCAACAGTATCGAGGCTCTACAAACCACCAACCTCGCGATGGCCTACCTACTCGACGGCGGTCGAAGGCTCATCCTTGAGCTCATCGATTCAGACGAACAGAGCATCCGTCTCGAGCTAGACCTCAAACCGATCGCTATCGACCCCAAACGAGTTGAGCTCAGGGGACATGCAAAGATTCGTAGTAGCATACCGGCCGACTCCGATCCTCTGGTACGAATCGTCCTCAACAAGACCGCACGCCTGTTGGAGGGACTCGCAAACACACGTTAGCCACCTCAAGGAAAGATTTCGTTGGCTTTGGCGTTGGCCCTTAGGTATGACTTATGCACTCTGGCTCCGCGGAGACCTTCGGCTCACAGACCACGCTGGTTTCGCGAAGTTAGCAAAGCTCGCGGCACCCCCGGTCGCGTTTTTCAACCTAGACCCTGGACTCAGACGCTCACTAACTCCGCACAAGCGCGAGTATCTGATGGCAGCACTCGCCGATCTCGACGCCCAGCTTGAAAATCAGTTGACCTTGTTCACCCTAGATCCAGTGGCTCAACTCCCTCCTCTCCTGGCCTCGCAAGGGATCACCACCGTCTACACGCATGCATCGGTGGGTCCAGGGATTCGCCGAAGACTCAATGCAACCAGCAAAGCCCTTGGGGACTTCGGTATTGTCCTTGAACCTCTTGACACTCCCTATCTAGTTCCACCGGGAACTCTTAGCACAAAGGGCTCAGCGCCGAACTCAAATAACCTGGGTTATCGGGTCTACACTCCTTTTTCCCGGGCCTGGCGCCCACTCGCGCTCACGACACGGCCAATCGAAACCCCATCTTCGCTACGCCTACAGTGTATTGCTCGCGACTTTGAACCAGAGGCGGAGGTTGGTCGCGGAGGCGAGAGCGTCGCTCACGCCGACCTCGCACGCTTTGTCGACGACCGAAGATCACGCTATCGGGCTGAGCGCGATCTCCCAAGTCGTCAAGCCACCTCTGGTCTGAGCACCCATCTACACTTTGGAACCCTACATCCACGCACGATCATCGCATCGATCGGTCCAGACGATGAGAAGTTTCTATCCGAGCTCGCATGGCGCGACTTCTACGCTGACGTTCTCTATCGGAATCCAGACGCCGTCGACAACGAGCTTGATATCCGCTTCCGGTCGATCCAGTGGCGACCAGCTAGCGACAATCCTGATCTTCTCGGCGCCTGGCAACTCGGACGTACGGGATATCCGATCGTCGACGCTGGGATGCGCGAGTTAAGAGAAACCCACCTCATGCACAATCGAGTACGCATGATCACCGCCTCTTTCTTGGTCAAGGATCTTCACTTCGATTGGCGTATCGGGGCACGATACTTCGAGGAACAACTGCTCGACGGGGACCTCGCCTCAAATCGGATGAACTGGCAATGGGTCGCCGGGACCGGAACCGACGCCGCACCCTACTTCCGGATCTTCAACCCGACAATACAGTCGAAGAAATTCGATCCCGATGGCAGCTACATAAAGCAGTGGATCCCTGAGCTCGCGTCGCTGCCCAGTGACAAGATCCATGCACCCTCAGATCATCTAGACCCAACCACGCTTGGTTACGTCGCACCTATCGTCGACCATCGCGTGGAGCGTCTGGACGCGCTAGCTCGCTACGCCAATGCCAAGGACAATTCGGTTATCAATCCAAATGATGACTGAACCCGCCAGAGAACCATCTCTCCTCCCCCAGATGTGAACCAAGCCTGAACTGCTGATAGGCCAAGGTCCATGGCAACCGCTGTCCCATCTACCAGCAAGAGCACTCGCAACGATCCATCTATGCTCTCCGCCTGGAGATGACGGATCTTGCCATAGGTTACTCTCGGCCCTCGGTATCGCAGCTAGCGCAGCTGCTCGACCTATCTACTACTCCCAAAAATGGGGAGCTCCAAGCTTACTGAGGGGCCCGATTTAGAAGGACCTCATAGCCCATAAGCGTTGCTCCCGCCAACCATCAGACCTCTTGCTGATAACTGGACTCGGTGTGACACTAGATAGCCCTTCGACCCGGTGGCGATAGCTCGACAGCAGTGCTAGCTCAACGACGGCGTTGCCGCTTGAGTAGAGTGTTTCCAGTTTGCAGATCCGATCACCGTCTGCGAGTTTTGCGATCCCCTGCTTCGCAGATCTGGCGTGGCCCAACATACGCTTCTCCGCTTTAACTACTTCGGTCGCCGCTCTCACATACCGAGTTGATCAGATCGGGTCGACAGGATCAAGTTCACCGATCTAGTACAACGAGTTAAAGTGAGGCCAGGGTGACAATCTTTGAGCGCAAGCTCCCGGTGAGCACTCGTTTAAGCGTCTGTGTGCCTAACCAACAAATAACCGAGTCATTCTTGCAACCAGAAGTTGAAGCACCGCATCGGCATCCAACAACGATTCGCCACGCAGGTCACGGGCCGCGTCGGCAAGCCAACTCACGATCGTCACCGCTGAGTGATAGTTCAACCGCCTGGCCGCACTCAACATGTTTCGCAAGGCAAAGTCTGGTGGTTTACGGGCACCGACCGAATCAAGAGCTGCCTTAGCCTGTTCTAAGCTCCGAACTCCCGGCGATACCAGCACGACCATGTCGAGATAGCGACGCTGGAGGACGGTAATTAGAAGCTGTGGAGCCTTCTGCGCCGCGAGAAGCCGTTCAAGGACAGCCATCGCCTTGCCCAGCTCTCCACGCTCGATAGCGTCTGTAAGAGTCCAGAGTGGAACCTCTCGCGCCTGACCTAAGTAGGGGCGGATATCGGCGACATCGAAGCTGTCACTCCCACGTTGCAACCCTGCTAGCACCTGAGCGAGCGGATTTACTTGCGACAGATCGACACCAGCGTGTTCAGTTACCAGCGCAATCGCCTGGTTCGTCAACCGTACGCCAGCCGCAGCAAAAACAGATGCTATAAAACTCCTTCGTTCAGCCTCTTTGCCGACGGTGAGCTCGACCTTCTCGAGCACTGGATCCTTTAGTCCACTCAGCGCCTTTGGCAGCCGCTTATCGGAGCTAAATAGAACCACGATGTGCTCGTTTGCCATGGTGGTGAAGCCTTCAGCTAGAAACGGAGCATCTTCGGCCTTCAACGCTTCGAAAGACCGGACAAGAATCCGAAAACGACCGACAAACATTGGGGCCTGCGAGAGCATGGCGACTAGATCGCTGACCTCGTCTTCACGCAGATCAAAGACGCGCAACTCCTCATTGGCAGGGTCGAAGTTATTCATCTCCTGAACGATACGCTCTTCGAGAACGATCGGATCGCTAGCGACAACCAGAGATAGTGTACGCACTAGTTGTTAGGTCTCTTGCGTCGGTGCAAAACGGTCAACGACACCATCGTTATCGCGCAGTGCAGCGATCGTATCCAGTGCCTTGACAGTACCAAGAACGTCATGTACTCGGAAGATCACTGCGCCCTGCATCATGGCAAAACTAGCTGCAGCGATCGATGCCAAACGCCGCTCGGTGATATCTAGCCCCAGCGTCTCGCCGATAAATCCCTTGTTGGAGGCGGAGATCAACACTGGATAACCAGTATCTACAAGGTTCTTGGTCGAGTTCAAGAGTAGCAGCGACTGAGCCGTGGTCTTGCCGAGATCGAAACCAGCGTCGATGACCACTGATCGAGGATCGACTCCATCCTCAATCGCTCTATCTACGCGTTGGAGCAGAAAGTCACGAACATCGGCGACGAGGTCGTCATAGACAGGATTCGGGTCAGGGACACGCGGCTGTAGACGAATATGGGTAGCAACCACTGCAGCACCGTGGCGAGCTGCAACCTTGGTGTAGTGTAGATCACCGAACCCGGAGATATCGTTACCCAGATGTGCTCCTGCAGCTAGTACCGCATCCAGGACCTCCGACCTCCAGGTATCGACCGATATGGCTACGTCGAGACGAGTTGCGACGGCCTCAACGGCCGGCACTACCCGATCGAGCTCCGCCGATAACGTGACCTCATCACCTGGGCCAGCCTTAACACCACCAATGTCTAGGATATCCGCACCTGCAGCCACGAGTTCGTCCGCCTTCTCCAGGAAACGATCAAAATCAAAATAGGCGCCCTTGTCGTAGAACGAATCGGTGGTCCTGTTCAAGATGCCCATAACGATTGGTTTGGCGAGATCGATGGAACGACCCTTGAGGCGTAGTTCGTGCAAAACGGTACCTTAAAAAAGCCGAGAGCTAAAACTGCGCCGATACTGATTGATACGCGGGTCGTCGTCAGGAAGCAGGTTGAGCAAGTCGAGGAAGCGTTGGCGGGCAGCCTCGTCGGCCTTGACGGACTCAAGGAGTTCATCGAGCTCTCTGGTGATCTCATCATCGCCGAGCCCAGCGTCGCCCTCTTTAGCGAGTCGTATTCTCGCCTTTAACTTGGCCACCTCTGCAGTCTCTGGAAATCGAGCGAGAATTCCCTCTGCCTCATCGAGCTCACCACGATCAGCCAGAAGCTTGGCGAGCAGGAAGCCGGCGACTTCGTTGGCCGGCTCGAGTTCTAGTGCCTGTCGGAGAGCGGGTTCGTTCCCCTCCTCGATCAAGACATCAACCACCGTCTTGGCTGGAGCGAGTTTAGCGACAAACTCGCGAACCGACGACTCCGGATAGGCACCCACAAAGCTATCGACGATCTTGCCGTCTTTGATAGCGAAAACGGCAGGGATGCCTTGAACTTTAAAGGCCTGGGCTGAGGCAGGGTTATCGTCGACGTTGATCTTGGCGAGCTCGACCTTGCCCTCGGTTTCAGCTATCACCTTCTCGATGATAGGACTCAAGGTCTTGCAGGGACCACACCACGGTGCCCAGAGATCTACCACTACCGGTCGATCCTTCGAGGCCTCAATTACATCCTGTTCGAAGGTTGCATCAGTTACGTCCATGGCCAATAATTCTACCCTCTACTAGGCGACGATCCGAGTCCTGCCAGCAGAAGGTGTTGGCAATCGAGTACCATAAGACGATGGCCGAATATGATCGCCTCCTCTCGCCCGAGGCACACGACGTTATTCGAGATCTCGCCCACCTCTCCGGCGATCTTCGGATCGAACTCTGTCCTGGTGGTCGCTCAAACCTGACCTATCGAATCGAGGATGCCGAAGGCCACTCGGTCATCCTGCGTCGACCTCCTCAAGGCATGGTCTTACCAACGGCCCACGACATGGCGCGAGAGTTTCGGTTCCTCTCAGCCCTCTCTCCAGTCGGCTTTCCAGTCCCCTCACCTATCGCCCTCTGTGAAGACCTCTCGATTCTCGGCGCACCCTTCTACCTCATGGATGAGGCCAAGGGCCTGATCCTACGTGACCAGAAGGCAGCCAAAGATCTCTCCGTTGAGACACGATCCAAAATAGGGCCCAACCTCATCACCACCCTTGCCCAACTCCACTCCTATGATCAAAGCAAGATTGGGCTCACAGGAGGGGCTGACCCTTTTGGATATCTTGCCCGCCAGCTTGATCGGTGGCTAGCACAAATTGCGACCGTCAACACCTTCTCGACCGCTCTAATCGAAACGGTCACCCGTGTTGGTGCCGCCCTCCGCAACCGCATGCCAATCACAGATAGGATCGGTGTGGTACACGGCGACTACCGACTCGACAACGTAGTTGTCTCCGCAGATGGAGAGGTGGTCGCCGTTTTGGACTGGGAGATCGCCTCCGTCGGCGACACACTGGCAGACATCGGCATGCTCGGTGTCTACTGGATGGAAGCCGACGACAACAGGTCACACGTCATAAATGGCACCACCAAATTGGAGGGTTTTGCCTCCCGTGCAGAGCTGTACGAACTCTATGGGTCGCTTCGACAGATAGATCCAGCCCAGATCCTCTATTATCAGCACTTCGGCAGCTGGAAACTTGCCTGCATCCTTATCGGCGTTGTCGAGCGCTACCGCAAAGGCGCATCAGGTGGTGACACCTCCAGCATCGACGACTATCCGGCGCTCATCGACGAGCTCCTCGAAGCCGCCGATCCGCATTAACTCCACAGAGCAACCAACAACAAGAAGCCGACCCGAGGCAGACAGCTATAGATCAACCAGCACTCAAGAGCGACCAGATAACGCCCAAGGATCCCATCCGATGGAGGTGAGCTCGAAGCTGCTACCAGCGCGTTAGCCCAGCATCGACCAATTAGGTCAACCTATCAGCTCGGCCGATTAGGCGGGATCAAGGTCCAGCCGATCTGATGGCGTGAAGACTGACCCTGGCGCCTTTTGACTCCTTCGGTGTTGATGTAAAAACGATTAGCATCATCGATGCGATCGTCGAGAAAGAGAGAGACGCTGCCAAGCAGAGCCTGGTCTGGCTGACTCCAAAAGACAACGGCGGTGTGATCTCCTACCTCGACCTCGTCAACGTGTATGTCAGCATCATGCAGACTCTGTTCTATGAGCGCCACTATCGTAGCCAGCCCGGCCTTTGATTCGACGCTGATCCTCTCGTAGCTCTCGGATTCACTGCCACCGCTTCCACCCCCATGGAACGACACTACATCCGGCGACCGCACCAAAGCGGTAAACTGCGGCAGCTCGATCGAAGCTTGGAATCGGCGGGGGCCACTAGCCTCCATCTCAAGCATATGTTTTGGCATAGTACGCACAAGCGACCTGGTCACCTCACCCTCGGGTGACACGCCAATGTACCACCCTCGACCCAAGGCGCGGGAACCAAAATGAAGAACGACAGAACCGTTGAGGGCGCGAGGCTGTATGGCCATAGGCAATTTCGGATGGATTTGCTGCATACCCTCGCGCATCAGCACCTCACTGTACATAGACACCAATTGCTCGGCACTGTAATGTGAGAGGCATGTAATCGTGACATGTTCCTCTAAGTCACCCGAACGCAGACAACGGGAAAGTACCTGGAACGCATCTCCAGGGAGAGGTATTGGAAACCCGAGAACTGGGACGGCCTGATAGCGCAGAACATCCTCGACTCCGCCACTCCCCATCCCAAACATCGCCTCGACCGCACGAATGGGAACGAACTCCTCGCTAGCAAGGTCATCAGCCATCAGGTCCCTCCTTCTCGACACAACTACCTTATCAGCCTGACGGACCGACACAGGTAATTTTTGCCGAAGGGAATTATCCACCACGGAGTCCCTAGGTAGACCTAGCTATATCTCCGACGACGGACAGTGTTCTCGCTATCTTGGACTCGGAATCGACGACAAACCTAGAGTCTCAAAAAGATCTAACTGGGTTAGCCGACAACGAAGTTGATCACCCGTGGCAGCTTGGCGATCACTCTTCGTACCTCAACCCCAGTCAGATAAGACGCTATCTCAGCTTCGGCGAGGGGTCGGACCGTCACCTCGGTCGCGCC
>DAHXNM010000084.1 GCA_027365375.1 Ferrimicrobium sp.
AAAATTCGATGGTTGGAGAATACAGGCCTGTCTCTACTCACTAAAACGTGCTCTGAGGACCTTCTTGTCAAATTTGCCAACGGAGGTCCGCGGAACCTCGTCGATGACTTCGACTCGATCTGGGAGCTGCCACTTGGGGAATCCCAGCCCGAGTAGATAATCGTGTATCTCTTCAAGTTCGATAGTCTCTCCCGGCTTTGGCACGACGGTCGCAAGTGGGCGCTCCTGCCATTTGGCATCGGAAATAGCGATGACAGCAGCCTCGAGGAGCTTAGGGTGTCCCATAAGTGCCCCTTCAAGCGCTACTGACGATATCCACTCTCCACCAGACTTGATCAGATCTTTGGTGCGGTCGACGAGCTCAATGACCCCTGATGGGTGCATGACCCCAACGTCTCCAGTGCGGAACCAGCCATCAACCTCAAAAGAGTCGGCACCATGACCGCCCATGTAGGAGTCGAGGACCCACGGACCTCGCACATAGATGTTGCCCATGCTCTTACCATCATTCGGTACCGGCTGGTGGTCGTCATCGAGGAGCGACGTTAAGATTCCCGTTGCCGGTACTCCGGCTTTGGCGATGTAATCAACTTGAACATCGATGGGCTTGTCGAGCAGTGCATTAGGTAGGCGAGTTGTGGTGGCGATCGGAGATGTTTCGGTCATGCCCCAGGCCTGTAGAAGGCCAACTCCGTACTCCTCTTGATAGGACTTGATCATGGCATAAGGTGGCTGAGAACCGCCGCAGAGCAGCTCCCTCAGGCCTCCCAGCTGTGCACCGCTCCGATGGAGTTCATCGAGCACTGCGATCCAAATAGTCGGCACTCCGGCAGCTTTGGTTACCCCCTCTTGGTTGATCAGGTTTATGACCACCTTTGGATCGAATGAGGGTGTCGGAAAGACGATCTTTGATCCTGAGGCAATGGCGCCAAAGGGGAGCCCCCAGGCATAGACGTGAAACATTGGAACGATTGGTAGCACGCATTCACTTGCTGAAAGGGCAGGACCATTGCCAGCGCAGACTGTGAGTGCATGAAGATAGGTCGATCGATGAGTGGCAAGCACTCCCTTGGGTCGACCGGTAGTGCCCGAGGTGTAGCAGATACCAAAAGGGGCACGTTCTGGTATAGGCCTTTCGCCGAGAAACGGCTTTGCGTCATTGACTAGAGCTTCATAGGAGAGCATGCCATCAAGAGAACTCTCGCCGAAGACTATCAGGTGGCGGAGACTAGGGCACTTGGCGCGGAGTCGTTCGGCGGTCTCGGCGAGATCTGCAGGGACGAAGAGCGCCTCATCTTGGGCATCGTTGATTATGAACACGAGGTCGTCGAAGCTTAGGCGAGCATTGACAGTATGGAGAACACGCCCGGAGCAGGGAATCGCGAAGTAGCACTCTAGGTGTTCGTAGCTGTTCCAAGCCATGGTGGCGACGTGAGCGTGTTCGGAGAGACCAAGTCCATCAAGCACTGTGATAAGCCTTCGTACCCGGTTGGCAAAATCTGCATAGGTGTAACGATGCTGCGAGTCAGCACTGGTCTGGGTCACGATTGGCGTATCCCCATAGGATTGTTCAGCATTGCGGAATAGCATCCAGCTGTTGAGATCGACATCCATCATTGCGATTCCCCCCCCGTTCGATGGCACTGTTTCTACTTTAGCAAAAGCTGAACGACATCGAAAGTCGCATCGGCGTCTAGGTTTTTCGATCGTTATGTTTAGCTCATAAGGTGAACTGGACCCGAGCGGTCTCCTCGATCATCGGTGCTAATTCGGCACGTATTTGGTTATGTTCACGATCGCTGTCGTACCCACGATAGGATTCAACGTCGGCGAAGTCTGAGACGATCGCTAGTGTCCAGTTGCCTTCTCGGAGACCAGCGTCAAGATCGGCAGTATATGAGATGGTGCCCGGACAGTTCATTCGCTTTAGGCGCGCCAACAGCTCCTCGAGTAGGGAGGTGTCAAAGTTAGGCTTCATTTTCATCATGACGACATTCCGAATCATGACTTGACATTAGTTGCCCGGAATAGGAGCCGCGCTCGATCCAGACCAACTGGAGCTGGCACCCGAGTGCAATTGCTGGTCTTTAGCTGCTTTGGAGCGTGGCCTCTTCGTTGCTGAGGCCACGCTCCGAGAGTATTCGTTGGTGCGACTGAACGTGGTGTGCGCAGATGCGAAGGGTATCAGCGTCTGCCGCACCATGCCTCTAGAACACCATGCCTCTAGAACACCATCGCTTCACCAGCTGTATTCTCGTCCGCTGGGTTCTTGAAGCGTGTCACTACAATAGTCGCGATCAGGAAGGCAATCAGGCCAAAAAGAGAGGCGAGTCGGAAGCTCATAGCCCAGCCATGAGTCTCTGCGATGAGAGTTACGGCCGTTGGGGTCAGCTGATGATGAAGCAGGGCTCCATGGAGTGCGCCTGCTCGGCGTCGGGTGGACGAGACCGCGATCGTCACGAGCACCGCAAGGCCAATCGTACCACCGACCTGCTGGCCCACATTGACTAGGGCGGAGGCCATTCCCGCCTCCTTGGGGTCTACACCGTGAGTGGCGGTTGGAAAGATCGACACGAAAGATAGACCAGAACCGGCGGACATGATCATGAGTGGAAGCAGGATCTGGAGGTAGCTGCTGTGTGGACCAATGAAGGAAAGCAGGAACATTGCAACTGTGATCGCCAGACCACCAAGCATCATGAACACCTTTGGACCCACTCGATGGAGCATTCGGGCAGCAACCTGGGCGAACAGGATGATGCCAAGGGTCATCGGGAGGAAGGCCAATCCGGTCTTAGTTGGCGAATACCCCATTACCTCCTGCATGTACTGGGTAAGGAAGAAGAAGATGCTATACATACCGGCCATGACGAAGAGAATCATGCCGATAGCGCCGGCACGGTCCCGGCTTTTTAGAATGGCAAAGTTGATGATCGGGGCGGTGACTTTGAGCTCGAAGAGCACAAAGATGATGAGCAGAACAATGCCGATGATCCCTGGGAGGACGGTGGACGTGGTCGTCCATGAGTGTGACGAGGCGTTAATGATTCCGTAGACCAAGCTGGCAAGTCCTGCGGTGCCGATAAACGCACCACCGAGGTCGATCCGCGTACGGACTTTTGTGCTCTCCTGGAGCACTCTAGGAGCGGCAAAGGCCAACAGAATTGCAATTGGCGCGTTTACAAAGAAAACCCATCTCCACGAGACGTACTGGGTGAGCACACCACCCAAGAGAAGTCCGAGTGCGACGCCGGCTACCGAGACGGCGGAATAAATTGCGAAGGCTCGCCCGCGTTCCTTTGGCTCCACGAAGTTCGTAGAGATCAACGCCAGCGCGGTTGGAGATGCAATCGCTGCTCCGATGCCTTGGAGTGCGCGGCCCGTCAGGAGCCAGCTTGATGTCGTAGCGAAACCGCCAAATAGACTTGCTCCGGCGAAGAGAAGAGTGCCAATCGTAAACATTTTGCGGCGACCAAAGAGGTCGCCAGAGCGGCCGCCAAGGAGGAGGAGGCCACCGAAGACTAATGTATATGCGTTCACCACCCATGCAAGTGATGATGGTGAGAAGTGGAGGGCGGTATGGATTGAAGGCAGTGCGACGTTGACGATGGTGAGGTCAAGCGTGATCATCAGCTGGGCTCCAGCGACCACTGCTATGGCGAGGTTGGTGCTTCTTCGTGACATTGTGCTCCTATAAAGATTGTTTGGCAGAGTTGCTTATAAGAACAGCCAGCTGCGAACTTTATTCCTGTAAATAGTTTACAATGAGCAACTAATAATTCGGCTTCTCGTCGTCAGGTTGGATGTGGATTGCAATCGGGAGGCGGAGGGTTCATAGCCACTATGATCGTATATCGTCGAAAGACGATTGATGCTTGGGTCGGATAGACGACTGGTTGTTGGTGGCAGATTGGACCGGTGGACGATCCGAGTCATGGGGATCACTCGAGAGAGTGGCGTGGTAATGGTCGACAAACTTCAGATTGGCTAGGAGGTTACTAGGTGGAGCTGCACGGTGATGTGTTGACAGTCGCAGCTGTCTTCCTCTTCGTGGTCACGTTGGTTCTGGTAATCTGGCAGCCCCGGGGTCTCTCGATTGGCATCTCGGCTCTTGGCGGTGCCATCGTTGCCTTGGCTATTGGTGTGGATCAGCTTGCCAACGTCGCGACGGTGTGGGGGATAGTCTGGAACGCAACGATCACCTTTGTTGCAGTGATAATCATCTCACTCATTCTCGATAGGATTGGGTTCTTCGAATGGGCCGCGCTCTATGTCTTGCGTTTCGCGCGGGGAAGCGCTCTTCGCGCATTTGTTTATCTGCTCATACTTGGTGCCCTGGTCGCTTCTGTCTTCGCCAACGATGGTGCTGCATTGATTCTTACCCCCATCGTCTACCAGCAGACTCGTGTACTCGGCTTCGATCGTCGTCGTGCACTCCCGTTTGTAATGGCAGCTGGCTTCATTGCGGATACGACCAGCCTTCCCCTCGTCGTCTCGAATCTTGTGAACATCGTTACCGCCAGCTATTTCCATATCGGGTTCATTACATACGCCTCAAGGATGGCACCGATTGACTTGATATCCTTCTTGGCCAGCCTCGGCGTCTTGCTGATCTACTATCGGCGTTCGCTTCCACGCTCCTATGATCCCAGTTCTTTGGCGGAGCCTAGGTCTGCCCTGCGCGACTACAGGCTCTTCCAAATCGGCTGGATTGTCTTGGCGGTCTTGTTGGCTGGTTATCTACTCTCGGAGCCTTTGCACTTCCCGGTCGCTGTGCCGGCTTCGATCGTCGCTCTAATCTTCCTCGCGGCAGCTAGTAGATCGACTGCTCTGTCAAGCTTGGCAGTCCTCCGCGAGGCGCCGTGGAGAATCGTCGTCTTCTCGGTGGGGATGTATCTGGTGGTCTATGGTCTCTATAACGCCGGACTGACGATCTATCTTTCGCGCGGACTCACCGATGCGAGCCATCACGGAGCATTGATAACCTCGCTGGTCGGTGGGTTTGGCGCCGGCATACTGTCGGCCATCATGAACAACATGCCCACGACTCTCATCGGGGCGCTTGCCATCAAGGGGGCCCATCTAGTCGGAGTTTCACATACTGTTGCAGCCTACGCTCTCGTGGTTGGAGCAGATATTGGACCGAAGTTCACGCCGATTGGCTCGCTGGCAACCTTGTTGTGGCTTCATGTACTCGATACCAAGGGGATCAAAATAAGTTGGGGCCAGTACTTCCGACAGGGAATTGTTCTAGCTGCACCTGTGCTTGCCATTAGCTTGTTCGCTCTGGCTGGTTGGGTCCTTTGGCTTCACTGATACGATCTAGCGAAGATTGGATTGAGGCTATAGAGGCTAGAGCTCCAATATCGAGCGCTTTAGCGCTGCCAGAACCCGTTGGTTGATGCAGTAAGAGGTTCTGGGTCCTTCAATCTCCCCTTGGATGAGATTCGCCTCGCGCAGGATGCGCAGATGCTCAGAGACTGTTGACTGGGCAAGTGGCAACTCGGCGACGAGCTCTCCGGTTATGCAGGTCTGACGTTCTGCAATTAAGCGAAAAATCTTGATTCGAGTGGGATTGCCAAGCGCCTTAGTAGCTTGAGCGAGCTCTGGATCATCAAGCGGGTCAACCTTGTCGATTGGGTCCTCTGGTGTTGCGCATACATCCTGGGTGCCAGCCTTGGTGGCAGGAAGAGCCTCGTTTCCGGCTTGCGCGCTGGTGATGGAATTTGTTGGAGACATGGCCTGATTCTATCCCGGTGACACCTCTCGACTCAACGACTCTTGTCTCTGAGGGATACGCTGCAGCCATTCCATTGCAGCGATCTGAAGGGCATCCCATGGTGTCCCAAGTGGTGGTGTGTAGGCGAGGTCTAGGTCTATCAGTTCCCCAACACTTGTCCCGCCCTGGAGTGCTACCGCGGCGACGTCGATTCGTTTGTGAACCGCAGAGGAGGTCGGTCCCAGCATGTCGATTCCGAGGAGGCGGTGGGTGAGGACGTCGCCGGTGAGCCGTATGCTAATGGTGCGCGCTCCTGGATAGTAGCGCTTGTGATCATCTACGTTGGTCGTGATTGTGAACGGCTTGAACCCTGCGGTGCTCGCCTCGAGTTCGGTTAGCCCGGTTCGAGCGATCACCTGGTCGAAGACCTTGACCACTTGGGTGCCTACCACCCCTCTGAACTCCTCATCTGCCTTGCCGACCGCGGCTGCACCTGCGATCCGCCCTTGTTTGTGTGCTGTCGTTCCAAGCGGGAGATAGGACTCACCGAGTAGTTTGTGATGGGTTATTACACAGTCACCTGCGGCGAAAATACCGGGGATTCCAGTCTCCATCCGCCGATTTACCCAGATTGCACCACCATGACCCAGCTTGGCTCCTGCCGCCACTGCAAGATCAGTCTCGGGTCGGACTCCGGCGACGACGATAGCGACGTCGCCGGTAGCGGTAGTTGTGTTGCCCGACTGATCTCTCGATAGGGTGAGGGTCACATCATCGTTAGCGACGAGAGAGCTAACACGGGTGCCGGTGACAAGCTCGACACCTTTGGCTGCGAGCTCCGCCTCCAACTGAGCCGCTAGCGTTGGGTCGATAGTTGCCAGAAGGTGTTCCCTGGCCTCGAACTGTGTTACGTTTACGCCACGAGTGGTGAGTGCCTCCGCTAATTCGAGTCCGATGTAACCGGCACCTATAACAAGAGCTCGAGCTGCTCCGACGATGTCTAGCGCACTCATCAGCGCGCGAGCATCCGCGATCGTATGGACAAGGAAGACACGGTCAGTCTGTAGCCCATCGCGGAGCCCTTCGACTGCCGGTATCACTGGGGTGGCACCGGTAGCGATTATTAAGCGATCCCATGGGAGCTCTTGCGAGTCGCCATCGGGGGTACGACAGCGAAGCTGATGGCGGCTACGGTCTATCGCTAGTGCGCGCGTGTTCATTCGAACTGTAATCGCGTGGCTTGACAGTTCTTCGAGGGTGCGATGGGCGAGCTTCGACCAGTCGGCTACCTCACCGGAGAGATAGTAGGGGATTCCACAGATCGAAAAATTCGGATAGGCGTCGTCAAGGACGACCGTAACCTCGCATGAGGGGTCGAGTTCGCGGGCCCTCAGCGCTCCAGCAATACCAGCGTCGCTGCCTCCGATGATCACTAGTCGCATGGCGAGCCTCCTCCGAACTGGGTTGGTCTGCGCCTCATCCTCGCTCATGCGTTGATGAGGTGACAAACGTCTATCGTCGATACACGATAGATAATAGCCAGGCATCGCTGTCAGGTCATCCAAGCGTGGTGCCTTCTGCGGTATAGGTGACTCAACAGCCAAGTACCTCGTTAGGCTGAGCTTAATAATTGCGCGAGTGGTTGGAGGAGACGATGACCAAGATCGATACACGAGCGTTGCTCGCAGAGGCAAAGGCCCTTGACCCACAGGTCATTGAGTTGCGTAGAGCAATTCATGCCCACCCTGAACTCGGGTTGGATCTACCGGTGACGCAGGCACTGGTGCTCGCTCATCTTGAGACCTTGGGCATTCCAGCGGTGCCAGGAGATTCGTTGTCGTCGGTGGTGGCAACGATCGAGGGTGCCGAGCCCGGTCCGACGACGCTCCTGAGAGCCGACATGGATGCGCTTGCTTTGGTGGAGGAGACTGGCTTACCATTCGCCTCGAAGATCCCCGGAGTCATGCATGCCTGTGGGCATGACGCACACGTTGCGATGCTCTTGGGTGCTGCTCAGCTGCTGATGGCGCATCGTTCTGAGTTGCGAGGGTCGGTGATTCTTGCTTTCCAGCCAGGAGAGGAGGGCGCGGGGGGTGCCCGACGTATGATCGAGGAGGGTCTTGTCGATCCGAAGCCTGACCGGAGCTACGCCCAGCACGTGTTTAGCAATCTTCCGAGCGGTTTGATTGCGACTCGCGGTGGACCAATGATGGCATCTGCGGATGAATTTCTGATCACGCTAACCGGCCGCGGTGGCCACGCCTCAGCCCCACACGACGCACTCGATCCAATCCCGGTCGCCGCAGAGCTCGTCTTGGCGCTTCAAGTTGCGCTCACTAGGCGCATCAATGTCTTTGATCCAGCGGTCCTCACGGTGGGTCATATCGAGGCAGGAACTACGTTCAACATCATTCCTGAGCTGGCTTCAGTTCGTGGGACCTTCCGGGCGCTATCTGAGGAGACTCGCGCCGCCGTCGAAGAGCTGGTAACTCGTGTTGCCCATGGTATTGCCGATGCCCATGGCGTCGAGGTTGCTGTCAGCTTTCCCATGGAGGGCTACCCGGTGACGCTCAACGATGCTGCCGGTGCGGAGCGCGCCCTTGGGCTTGCCCGCACTCTGGTCGGGGAGGAGAGTGTGCAGGAGATGGAGACCCCAGTGATGGGTGCCGAGGACTTTTCATACATGTTGCAGGCCTCGCCAGGCGCTATGATCTTCCTCGGCGTAGCACCCTCGGGTATCGAGCGGCCAGCGCCAAACCACTCCAACAAGATGCTGGTTGATGAGGCTGCATTGCACCGAGGTGTTGCACTTCATGCGCTGTTGGCTCTAGCCGACTGAGGTGGAGGCTTAGACGATCCCCCTCGTCTGATCAGTCGCTCCGGAGGTAGCTTTTTCGGCTATTGGTTTTCGCTCTACCAATAGCCGACCTGTCTGTTGGGTTAGCCTCTTCCGGCTGGCCCCGCGGCAACGATCGCTCTGATGGTCTCGAAGTCGGGTCCGAAGGCGCCAAAGTTCTCGAGAATCCAGGTCACCCCAGCCTCTGCTAACCGCACCGCCCCCTCGACGGGTTCGTTCGCTGATGACATCGCGTAGCGTACGACGAGGTCGTAGGCTGGTCCGGTGGGTGGGAGATGCTGGGTAATCGCTTCGATATCGCCTAGCTCAGGCATGGCTAGCGGCTCGGGAGCGGTGAAGATAGGGAAGAAGCCCTGGTAGCGAGATGCCCTAGCCAGTGGGCGCCGATTTGGCCACCGGCCTGCAACCCAGACGGAAACTGGACGTTGCACAGGTCTGGGAAGGAAGGGTGGCGCGTGAACTTGATATTCGACTCCGTCGAAGTCGACAGGCTCGCCGGTGGCGAAGAGTTGGAGAAGTTCGAGCGCCTCGTCGAGCTGGGTAGCACGATCTTTTGGGTTGACCTTCTCACCGAAGGAGCTGAACTCCCTCCATCCATCGTCGCCGAGGCCAACGCCAACGATGAGCCGTCCGGATGAGAGGTGGTCCAAGCTGGCAATTTGTCGCGCCAGAACCCAGGGCCGGCGTCGCGCCAGTGGCGTGACCATGGCACCGATGCGTAAGACTTCGGTCGTACTCGCGATGGCGGCCATGGTTATCCAGGCGTCAGCGACGGCAAACCCTGGTTCACTCAGCATGTGATCCCAAAGAAAGATACCGTCCCAACCAGCGGCCTCTGCGCTGCTGGCTAGCTCTACGACAGCCCGGGGGTCAGCGAAGTCGTGAAATGGCGGCAGAAAGATCCCGAATCGCATAATTGTCCCTTCGTGTGGATGCGTGGTGAAAACAGATGACGGTTCCGCATGTACCGGCTCGACTCTCAGCTTCTCTCTCTAAATCTAGTAACCCTTTGACTTACGCTAGTGAATCTCAACTACTAGACCTCTGCTTGTTGATTGAGGACCTCGGTGTCGACGCCGATAGAGCAGACAGTCTTCATAGGCTGCGAATCTTGCTCGCTGCTCGTGTTCGATAGAGGCAGGTGTCGCAGTTCGTACGGACCTTATCTCCTTGTGCCTCTTGAATACGGAGCCATAGCGTATCGAGGACGAGAGGGTCGGGGCCGAGCTCTTCGCTGATGACGACGGTGCATTGATGGGTATTCGCCCATGTTTGTGCCTGATTCTCGATTCGATCTAGCAGGACGCCATGAAAGAGAAAATAGGGCGCAACCACTATTGACTGCGCTCCAAGTTGAGCCAAGGTCTTGAGGCCGCTGACGACATCAGGTGGAGCTAATGATACAAAGGCGGTATGGGTGGTGGGGAAGCCTCGGCGTTCTGCGATGAGCCGCGTGATTGCGTGGAGCTCGGCGTTGGCGCTAGGGTCGCTCGAACCGCGTCCAACAACGAGGATGGCATCTGCTTGTGAATCACGAGCATCGATCCGCTGGTTGAGGCAGTCTAGAAGTTCAGTAGCCGTTCCGAGATCACTCGCCAAACGAACGGTGAGCTCGGGCCAACGGTCGCGTGCATAGATGGTCAGTTGGGCCGCGTCGTCTTTGAGATGTCCTGCTGGCAGCAGGACGACAGGAGCGATGATAAGTTCGTCGAGTCCTTGTGTGGCAAGCTCATCGATGGCTGCATACATCGATGGTTGTGCAAGTTCGATGAAGCCTCCGTGCACGGGTCCATCGAATCGCTGCTCTGCGAGAGCGACTAGTTCAAAGAATTGGGCTTGCCCCTTTAGCGATGTTGTGCCGTGCCCCATGAACATGAGTCCACTAGTTGTCAAGACGGTACTCTCCTTTGGATAGTAACACCAGCGCGTTGAGTGCCGCAGCCGCCATCGGCGATCCTCCACGCCTAGAGGAGTTGGTGATGTGGGCGAGTCCGGAGCGTGCGAGCGCTTGTTTGGACTCCAGTGCGTCCACGAAGCCAACCGGCATGCCGATGATGGCGAGTGGGTGCTCGCCGGCATACTCTAGGACCGCTCTGAGTGCAGTCGGCGCTGAGCCAACGACGATGATCGGCGTACGCCCTGCGGTCGCGTCGAGCAGCGCAGCCATTCCGTTATGAGATCGGGTTTCACTGGGGCTGAAAGGCGGTTGCGCGGCGTCGATCGCGATCAGTGGGCTGAGCTTGGTTAATCCGGCCCCAACCATGCGGACATCGACGATGATCGGAACCTGATGGTTTAGCCCCCAGATAATTCGCTCGATGGCATCCTCGTTGATGATTAGATCGTCGATGAGTTCGACGTCGCCGGTAGCATGGATGATGCGAGCTGCGATCTCGGCGGCTTGGCGGCCAAGATGAGCGAAGCTGACCTCACTTTGAATCCGTGCAAAACTCTCCAACTCGATTGGTGAGGTAGTCAATGCGTACCCAGACCTGGTGGTTGGACGGGCGAAGGACTCCATCCGATAGCGCCGACTGGGCAGATCTCTACGCAGTCACGGTGCCCCCCACAGCGAGAGGCCAACCAAGCCGGGGCGCCGGTATGAGGTCTAAGCGCGTGTGTTGGACAGGTGGCGATGCATGCACCACAGCCGGTGCAGGCGTTAGTGATCGCAATCATGGGGTGCCCTGGTATCCACGCGGGGTGTAGAGATAGCCATGACGTAGCGCTGTGGCAGTGGAGCCGATGATCACGATCGTCTCCATGTCGACGGACTCAGGATCTAGGTCCTCAAGCGTGGTTACCGTGACTCGCGCACCAGTACGTTCGACTTTGGTGGCTATAAGGACGGGTGTAGTCGGGCGTCGGTGCTCGCCGATAATAGCCAGAGCCTTCTCCAGTTGCCAACTCCTTTGCTTCGAGCGTGGATTGTAGAACGCTATGACGAAGTCAGCCTCAGCGGCGGCGGCAACCCGGTTTTCGATGACGCTCCATGGGGTGAGCAGATCCGAAAGTGAGATCATCGCGTGGTCGTGACCGACGATTGCACCGGAGGCGGATGACGCTGCGTAAGCGGCGGTCACGCCGGGGATGATGCGGATGGCAACGTCTGAGCTAAGTCGCTCTATGACGAGCTGGGCCATCGCATAGACTGCGGGATCTCCTGAGGTGACCAGAGCGACATGGTTGCCTCGTGTCGCCAAGGCAAGAGACTCCGCGACGCGCTCGATCTCTTGACCAATCGGGTAGCGGTGCAGCTCTTGGCTTCGTTCAATTATTGGTTCTATCAGATCGAGGTAACGGCTAAAGCCAATCACGTACTGCGCTGACCGCAGCGCCGTGAGCGCCCTGGGTGTGAGCAGATCTAAAGATCCAGGTCCGATGCCAACAACTGCCAAGGATCCGCGCAGTGCCCTCCGACGGGCGATAGCAACCGTTACCCGAGCAGCCTTCATCTTGTTGACGATGAGGTTGCCACCATCTCCGCTAGCTAGGAGAGCTGCGGCTTCAGCGACCGAATGGGTACCGACCGATTGATGTACCAGTGTTGATGGGCTCGGTGTCGTCACGGCGTCTAGTTGTGCCGCGCCATAGCCGACGAGTTCACGATGAAGACCGCTCAAGGCTGGATGATCAAGTCGTCGGTCGATGGTCGCGATGCGGTCGATCGCTGCGATATCGAGACCGGCAGAACGAACTGCTATGTTGATCAGCTCATTTACTTCATCTGCAGTAGCATCGCTTGAGCAGCCAACTCCAACCGTCAGCGTCTTGAGGCTGCCTCTTAGATCACCTAACTGCTCGTCGGCGATGCGATCGCTGATCACGAGTTTGACGGGATTCGAACCGTCATGGGCCAAGCGCATGATGGAGTCGGAGAGGACAAGATCGGTGGGGTTGACCAGAGAGATGCCATCTCCGCGGTTAACTCGTGCCTGAATACCGGCGTTCATCTGTCCGAAACTGACCCGTGGCGTCTGATCGAGTGCGATTGTGTCTAGCGCCCAGGAGGCGGTGGTGATCACTGGTGTCGCACCAAGGTAATCTGCTACCTGTCGTGCTAGCTGCTCACCTCCGTGGTGGGCACCGGCAAGGACGGTCGCAAATCTGGCGCTCTCGTCGATGGCGACGACTGCGGGATCATCACCCTTAGATGAAAGGGTTTGGGCAAGTGCGCGAACCACGATGGGGTAGGCCGCGATAATGACCACCGCTTCATGCTGAGCCAGAGCGTCAACGAGATCTCCGAACTTGGCGAAAGCGATCTCGCGAAAGCCGAGCTGTGCTGCGAGACCATATGGTGGCGTAGCTAAAGACAGCACGATGCCGTTCGTGAACTGAGAGGATGTCATTAGCGCCACGCTAGGTAGATCGGAGTTTGTGGAACCAACCGGACCCCATCTGGACCAAGGGATCTCCCGTGGGCTACCTGAATGAGCGAGAGGTTGCCTAACAATCGCGCTGCAGATGCTGCTCGACTGAGGTCAGCGTAGGTCGCGACTACTGGCGCTGATGGACCAATTAGATCTAGGGTATGAGTCAACGCCGAAAGCCCGCCTCCACCAACGATGGCTGCGTCAAAGTTCGTTAAGATATTTTCTACGGGCTGCTCGGACACTGTGGTTCGATAGCCTAGCGTCTCCGCATTGGCGCGAGCCATGATTGCTCTCTCGTGTCGAGGTTCCAGTTGAGTTAGTTCTATATCTGGGCGGAGATAGAGGAGGGTGAGCCCAATCATGCCACTACCCGCTCCCACCTCTATGACCCGGGCTCCGAGCGGTAGCTGGTCCGGGTTGAGACGGGCAACCGCCGACATTCTCACCTCGAGCTTGGTGAAGTTAGTACCGTCGGTTACGAGTTGATCATCGCGAAAGAGGCTGGCCGAGTGTCTATTGAACTCGATGGTCGGCGAGACCGGTGTCGTGCCGACTTCTACGAGCACTACCGCTGGAGATGATGACCTCCAGTGGATCGCTTCGTCTAGCGTCAATGAGATGACCGACTCCTCAGCGGTTGCAAGGTCGGTGGCGACGACGATTTTGACCTCTTTGTGAAGGTTTCCAAAGCGCTCAACGAGGCGAGTGATCGAGGTGTTTGGAGGTATAAGGAGGGCGACCGCTCCGGCTTGTCGGTCGGCTAGTCGGAGTCGAGCCCTGAAAAAGGCTGTGTCACTATCTCTCCCAACCAGGGAGATCACGCTTAGATCATCCCATGGGCGTCCAAGTCGAGCGGCCAAGATGGCTACTGAGCTCGGAGCTGGCAGGATGTGAAGGCTGCGATCTGGGTGCGCACGCAGGAGTGTCTTGGTGATTCCAAAGAAGTTCGGGTCTCCGCTGGTGATGACGGTGCAGTCCTCTTGGTGCGCTCCGATGGCATCGATCGTCGTGCGAAACGGAGAGGTGAAGTCGATGATGGTCGACGACGGAGATAGTCTTTGGAGTGTGTCGCGAAGCTGTGGCCGTGCGAAGATGGTTTGAGCTTGGCCAAGGGCGAGGAGTTGTTCGCCAGTCAGCGACTCCTCGCGGTTGCCCAGCCAGCCGAGAATGGTGATCACGGTGTCAGTCTATGGGCGGCGATTAACTGGAGTGAATCAAAGTCAACCATGAAAACCTCCACGGGTACCCTATGCCCAACCGCTGCAAAGCAGGTAGTGGCAGCCAGGCGTGTCAACTCAACCAGGGGGCGTAGATCGCCTTCACTCAGACAGCTCTCGTAGAAGTGACGAGCGGTGGTGGTGGCTGTAGCCGCAAGCACCAGGCTCTCGTTGGATCCAACCGAGCGGGCTACGCTGGCGAGGAGTTCAGTGTCGACGTTGGCTCGATGAAAATGGGTCATCAGGAGCCCTTGCGCTAGTTTGGCAACCTTTCCGGCCATGCCTATCCAGGTGATGGCGTCAGGCTGATGTGACCCGGCGCGTTTGATGGCGACGCCCGTATAGTCTCCCACCTCCACAATGGCGACTGGGTCGAGGTTGGGAAAGAGCCCGATCGCGGCGGTTTCGGTGCGAGAGCCGGTGACGAGAACGAGATGGCGTTGTCCGTTGGCGGCAGCAACATCGATCTGCTGAACAATGCTGGCGCGGTAGGCGGCAGTGGAGAACGGCTTTACGATCCCAGTTGTGCCGAGGATGGAGATGCCTCCGAGGATCCCAAGGCGATCGTTGGTGGTCGCTCGCGCCATCTCCTCTCCACCGGGGACTGAGATGATGACCTCAACTCCTAGGTCAGTCACCTCACGAATAGCATCGGTGATCATACGACGAGGGACCGGGTTAATCGCAGCGGTGCCGACAGTGAGGCCGAGCCCCGCTTTCGTGACGACGCCTACCCCCTCCCCGCCGTCGATGCGAACCTCGTCACCGTCGATGAGGCGCACGGACGCTGTGACATGAGCTCCGTCGGTGCAGTCTGGGTCATCGCCAGCGTCCTTGATCACCACCGCACGTCCAAGTTCGTCTTGGCAAACTGGGAAGACAACCCGTTGACCCTTGGGGAGGGTGATCTCGATAGATGGGGGCGTTTGACCATTGATGTGACCGATGATCGCAGCCTTGGCAGCACCAGCAGCGCACGCACCGGTGGTAAATCCCGAACGTAGGCGTTCGGTCACATCAGTGCACCGTTCGATTAGCTCGTCGCTTGGCTCGCCCGGTGGTGGTCCCAGGATTCGAGCGCGATCGGAAGCGATGCGAGAAGGTGGGAGAGTAAAGGTGTGATCGCCGAATGTCGGTTGTAGTCAGGACATCTCCTACCAGTACCAACAGAGTTCTCTTTGCACCGAGATCGGAGATTGTGGATACTAGTTCGCCGACGGTAGTCAGTGCTACCTGCTCATCGGGCCAGGTGGCGCGGACTACTACGGCCGCCGGCGTACTGGTACTAAATTTTGAGCCATCAGAGAGGAGTTCATCGACGATCCGCTGCGGATGAGCGCCGGATAGCAGAACGGCGATAGTGCCCCCTAATTGCGCATATCCTGCGAGTGATTCACTTTTAGGCATCGATGCTGAGGTGCGTCGAGCCACCCGAGTGGTGACTATCGATTGGGCAACCTCGGGTATCGTTAGTTCGCGGCCTACAGCAGCAGCGGCTGCCGAGATAGAGGTGACTCCAGGCACGATTTCGAATGGACGTTCATGGGCTTCGCACCAGCTGATCTGTTCTTGGATCGCACCATAGACCGACGGATCGCCAGAGTGTAGGCGAACGATGCGAGCCTCAGGATTGTCCTCGAAGACTAGCAAGACATCCTCGAGAGTCATCTCGGCAGAGTCCATAAGCACTGCTTTCTCTCCTGTCCAGTCCAACATCTCCTCTGGGATCAGCGAAGACGCCCAGATTACGATGTCGGCTTCGCGTAGCCGTGCCTGGCCACGAAGAGTGATAAGATCCGGCGCGCCCGGACCTGCCCCAACAAAACTTATGTACTCCATTAGGTCATCCTACTCGCATGGATACGTTGTCGACGAGGCCGCCAACACTAGGGCGGGGGCGAGTCCAGGGTCAGCCCCAAGATGCCAATGAAGGTAAGACGAGAGCAGCGAAGGGCTAGCGTAACCCGCCCTCCATCGTGCGCGCGCGGTCTGCAGATCGACCCCGTCTCCTTGGGGTGTAGAGGTTGCGTAATGGAACTCATGGGCTGGGATTGCGCGGTTGTCGGGTAGGAGCAGGGTTGGCGAAGTAGTGGATCGCGCGTTTCGGTAGCCAAGCGTAAGTCGATCTGAGATAGTCGAGTTAAAGGGGAGAATGCCTGCCATCTGGCTGTCTTCGAGTCTGTCGCCCAACAGGAGGTGTCCGCCACATTCGGCGACCAATGGTCGTTGCATCGCCACTGCGTTACGGAGTGATTTAAGTAGGGGTTGGTTGCTGGCTATCTCTTCGCGGTAGTTCTCTGGATACCCACCATGGAGCCAAATCAGCCCCGCCTCTGCTGGAATTGAATCGTATCGCGGATCAAATCCAACGGTATCAGCTCCGGCTTCGCGAAGAAGCTCAAGGTTTTCAGGATAGATAAAACTGGCGGCCGGTCCATTGGAGTAGGCGATGATCGGGCGCCTGGCGACGGTTGTTGCGTCGACGGTGCTAGCAACGTCGACGTCGATACGTTCGGCTAGGGATATGATACCTTCGAGTTCAAGATGGGTACGGATCGTCGATCCCAAGGCTCTGATCCATTCGTGCGTGCTCGCCGGTGCCTCCTCCGCAGTCAAGAGCCCGAGATGACGGGAGTCTCGCGTAGGGAGTCCGCCGTGTGGAATGACGCCAAGTACCTCGACGCCGATGGTGGCCATCGCTTCGCGGACGAATGCTTCGTGTGCCGCGCTTTTTATGTGGTTGAGAACGATCCCTACGACATTGATGTCGGGATCTAGTGAACGATAGCCAAGTGCAACAGCGGCGGCTGATTGTGAAAGATGGGCACAATCCATAACCAGAACGACTGGTAGGCCCGTGAGCTTGGCCACGTGAGCCGTAGATCCTAGAGATGGCTGGGCAGATGTACCATCAACGCTGGGCAGGTCCGTCCCATCAAAGAGGCCCATAACCCCCTCGACCACTACGAGTTCCACGTGGCGCGCGGCTCGTGCGAGGCTAGCCTTCACGCCTGTGGGTCCGGTAAGCACTAGGTCTAGGTTGTAGCTCGTGCGCTTGGTGGCGAACGCATGCAGATGCGGATCGATGTAGTCAGGGCCAACCTTCGCTGAGCCTATCCGAACTCGTTCTCCGAGGGCAGCTAAGAGTCCGAGAGTGATAGAGGTCTTGCCTACCCCAGAGGCAGTACCAGCGATGATGAGCCCACGAGTGCTCAGTACTCGATTCCCTTCTTGGCCTTGATCCCCTGATCGTAGGCGTGCTTGACCTTACGCATCTCGGTCACGGTGTCAGCTATCTCAATGAGACCCTCGGTTGCGCCACGGCCAGTGACGACGATGTTGGTGCGCGCGGGTCGTGTCCGCAGAGTCTCAACCACCGCGGTCTCCTCAATCCAACCATAGGTGATGGCGTAGGTGAGCTCATCGAGAATGACGAGATCGTAGTCGTTGGAGGTGATCTTGGCTTTGGCGAGGTTCCATGCCTCTTCGCCAAGACGAGCGGTAGTGGTCAAGTCGTCAGATTCCCAGGTAAAACCATCTCCAAGGGTATGGAACTCGATCTCGAGGTGATCGGCGAGTTTACGCTCTCCGGTCTTCCACTTGCCCCCCTTGACGAACTGGATGACCACCACTCGCCATCCGCGAGCCCATCCTCTGCTCATGACGCCAAAGGCGGCCGATGACTTGCCCTTGCCCTCTCCAGTGTTGATTAAAAACCTTGAGCTTCGTTCCATGGTTCTCTAGCCTAGGTCTGACGTGCGCTAAAGTTGGCTCCAGGGGGCTGATGCAAGACTAACTCGAACCTTTGATGGTCGCGCTCACCTCGCCGAGCTGTAGCTGGCCCCCGTTCATTGATGGAGCGCTTGCTCGGATTGTGACGCTGTCACCATCTTCCAAGAACCCACGTTGGGACCCATCTGCGAGCACGAGCGGCTTGGTGCCGGCACTAGTCAGTTCGATTAGAGAGCCAAATTCGTCGGGTTGCGTGCCAGAGATTGTTCCAGACGCAAACAGATCACCGACGCGAACGTCGGCACCGTTGATGGTCTGGTGGGCTAGTTGTTGACCTGGAGTCCAATAAGTACTAGCGAACGGTGGGTGCGAGATGATCGATCCATTCAGTTCTATCTCGAGATCAAGGGCCAGATTCCACGGATCATTATCGATAAGATACGCGGCCGGAGCCGGGTCCTGGTTGACGGCGCTGGTTCTAGCATTCAGAAGCGCCTCAAGCGGGGTGACCCATGCACTAACGCTTGTGAGGAAGGACTTGCCGAGGAAGGGTCCGAGTGGCTGGTATTCAAAGCTCTGGATATCGCGCGCGCTCCAGTCGTTGACCAGAACGACACCCGCGACATAGTCGAAGAACTCGCCCGTCGATACCGGGGATCCGAGGGTTGAGGTCTTGCCTACGACAAATCCTACCTCGGCTTCGATGTCTAGTCGGAGTGACTGGCCAAAGGTCGGTTCTCCCTCAACGAGCCTAAGTCCTGATGGGCGACGAACGGGGGTCTCGCTTACGACGATCGTTGAACTGCGTCCGTGGTAACCGATGGGCAGATGACGCCAATTGGGGGTGAGAGGATCGCCATCTGGCCGGAAGAGTCGCCCGAGATTGGTGGCGTGCTGCAACGATGAGTAGAAGTCGACGTAGTTGGTGATGGCGATTGGGAGTGCCATGCGTACCTG
>DAHXNM010000107.1 GCA_027365375.1 Ferrimicrobium sp.
GGCCACCAAGGTAGCGATCAGCGATGGTTCGTTCTTGCCAACCGCGATGTAGTCGAGAAAAAAGAGTGGCCTAGCTCCGGTGCAGACGAGATCGTCAAGACACATCGCGACCAGATCCTGACCGATGCCTTCCCAACGACCCTCGACCCGTGCCACTTCAGTCTTGGTGCCGACGCCGTCGGTCGTGGCGACAAGGACGGGTGTACCCTCATCTCCAAGTCGGAACAGTCCACCAAACCCGCCTAGGTCTGAGATCACCTGAGGGTTGTAGGTGCTTTTGACCAAGGCAGATATCACCTTCACCGCCTCCTCGGCGTTGACAAGGTCGACGCCTGCTTGCTGGTAGTCCACGGATGTCCTTTCTAGAGCACCTGTTGACCGGCGAGATGGGTGCTGAGCTCGACCGGATAGTTGCCCGTTAAGCAGGCGTCGCAGAAACCTTCCGGGGTTCCGATCGCCTTCCGGAGATCGCCGAGCTGGAGGTAGGCGAGGCTGTCAGCACCGAGAATTTCATTGATCTCCTCGACGCTGTGATGGGCTGCGATTAGATCGGGCCGATTTGGGGTATCGATGCCATAGAAGCAGGGCCAGCGGTAGGGTGGGGAGGAGATGCGGAGATGGACCTCGGCCGCACCTGCTTGCTTAAGCAGCCGAACTATTGATTTGGTAGTCGAACCTCTCACGATCGAGTCGTCGACCACTACCACTCGCTTGCCTCGTACATTCTCCTCGAGTACATTGAGCTTGCGACGTATCGCGTCTTGGCGGCTCTTCACTCCTGGATTGATGAACGTCCGCCCGATATAGCGGTTCTTTACAAGGCCTTGGCCGTAAGGAATACCTGAGGCGAGTGCGTACCCTTCCGCGGCTGGGACTCCCGAATCGGGTACCCCCATGACCATATCGGCGGCCACAGGCAGGGTATGAGCAAGATACTCACCCATCGCACGTCGGGTGCCATGCACCTCTTTGCCGAGCAGTTTGCTATCCGGTCTCGCAAAGTAGACGAACTCGAAGATGCAAAGATGCGAGGGTTGCGGTTCAGCCGAAGGGAAGCTATGAGCGCCTTCGGCATCGATAATGACGATCTCGCCAGGGTCGATCTCACGGACAAATTCGGCGCCAATAACGTCTAGAGCTGGAGACTCAGAGGCGATCACCCAACCGTTAGGAGCAATCGTGCCCAGGCACAGAGGTCGAAAGCCGTCGGGATCGCGAGCACCAACGATCCGCTCTCCATCGAGCATGGCAAGTGAGTAGGCGCCACGGAGTTCAGAGAGAGCGTCTCGTATAGCCTTTGCGTAGGCTTCGGTGTCGCTTGGTCGTGTGCGAGCGACTGAGACCGAGACAAGCTGGGCGATCAACTCGGTATCAGAAGGTTGTCGGGCGATGGTGTCGAAGAGTCGATCGACGAGCTCATGTGAGTTGGTGAGGTTTCCGTTGTGGGCTACCGCGACGCCGTACTCGCCGCTGGCACGAAAGATAGGTTGGGCGTTGTGCCAGCTACGGTCGCCAGCGGTTGCATAACGGGTATGCCCGATCGCCATGTCGCCTGGCAAGGAGGCGAGCGTTGAGTCATCGAACACTGCGCTTACAAGGCCGAGGTTCTTGATCACCGTGACTTCACCGTTTTCGGCGACCGCCATGCCAGCTGACTCTTGTCCGCGGTGCTGTAGCGCGTAGAGACCATCGAAGGTCAAATAAGAGACCGCCTCGTTCGGTAAGGAGATACCAAAGACCCCACACGCCTCCTCCGGATGGTCACGTTCTAGCTGATCGTGCTCCGGATGGTTGTTCTGAGGATCTTCGATCACGGTATGTAAAGCCTACCAGCTATTGAACATAGAACGATGACTCCCACAGTTTTCTTGTTGTGCCTCTTGATGTACCGCCGGATATGGCGTCGGACTCGGATAGCGGATGCTACTTGGGGGAGGTCTTTTTGGCTGAGCAGCCGAGTCTCTAGCTTTTTACGGATTTGTCGACATATTCAGTCTAAGCGACGCTCGATTGTGATGAGGTGCTCGGCATGGTAGCGATTGTTGGCTGCGAATGATGACACTAGCGATGATTACCACCTCTTTGTCTGAGTGGGTGGTCGGTCT
>DAHXNM010000109.1 GCA_027365375.1 Ferrimicrobium sp.
CGCCACAGAGAGAGCCCCGGCACCCAAGGCGGCCAACCAGTGGTTCGCAGCCAGCGTGGTCGATAACGCTGCGAACGTTATCCAAGCGGTCTTCGACGAGGCACATCGTCGTGACTCTGGAGCATCGGCACACTTGGATCGCTCTCGTCGACGGCGCCAAGCACCAGATTGGTGGCACCAATGCTGAGGCCAAAACCCGCGCGGTAAAGGTGAGCATCGTCTGTGACTTTATCCACGTTCACGAGTATCTCTGGTCCTCTTCCCCGAAGGTGACTCTGCCGCAGAAGCGTGAGTCGCTGAGAAGGCACTCTCAGTGCTACGAGGGCAGGCTGCAACGGTCGCGGCCTCGATCCCCGAACGCTGATCATTGCGCTCGCTATCTACTTGCCAAGCAGAATTACCTCAACTACCGCCAAGCGCTCGAAGAAGGTTGGTCGGTCGTCTCGATTTGACGGGTGTCGGTTGGGGCTCGTTACTGCTACGCCCCAGGTAAGCACTCCTCGGCATAGTTGACCATAATCTCTACATGACAAGGTTAGTGCCTATTGGTATAGCAGCACAGGAGCTGGGGGTACACCCGATGACTCTACGGAGATGGGAAGCAGAAGGACGTATCGATCCTCCTATACGCACCCAGGGAGGCAGAAGGCGTTATGACCTATCTAAGCTTCGTGCTATCGCTCCTCATAAAGCTCCATCCACCAGGGCTACCATCGCCTATGCCCGCGTATCAACCAGCGGTCAGAAGGATGACCTCGTTCGCCAGGTAGCTTTGTTAGAGAGCTATTGCGCCACAAACGGGTGGAGCTATGAGATCATCTCCGATGTAGGGTCAGGACTCAACTACCATAAGCGTGGACTAAAAGTGCTCGTATCTAGGATCTGCTCTGGCGAGGTTGGGCGGCTGGTGCTCAGCCATAAGGACAGACTGCTTCGTTTTGGGTCAGAGCTTGTCTTCTCCCTCTGTGAGCATTTCGGCCTTGAGGTGATCATTATCAACGCTAGCGAGGATTCAACTTTTGAAGAGGATCTAGCCAACGATGTCCTTGAAATCGTGACCGTGTTCTCGGTACGGCTATATGGATCGCACAACCATAAGAACAGACAGGTTATGGAACAGCTTCAAGAGGTGGCCAAAGAGGTAACTTGAATGACCCGATGTCCGAGCCTTCGATGTCAGAGCCTCATCCTATGGTTAGATTCCTATGAAGCGCACGGTACGTCTAGCCACGTTGCCACTCAACAGAGGCAAATATGGGGAGCTGTGTTCCGTGATCGGGAACTATACCGACGCAAAGCGCGTCTTTGTAGCCGGCTCGCGTCTCCGTAAATTGCGTTGTTCGAGAGCGAGATTCCATACATAGCGGGCATCTGAGCAGCGACGCGCAAGAACAGACAGTTCCTGTTCTCTTGGGTATAGGCGCTCACGAATACTCATACTTGTATTATTGGTTGAGGGTCTGACAGTCTTGACGGATACGGAGAAATCCAGCTCAGTATGCGCCTATCCATCCCCACCCTCACGGACGGAGTCTTCCGGCGATCTCTGATAAACTCAGGCCCCTCGC
>DAHXNM010000145.1 GCA_027365375.1 Ferrimicrobium sp.
TCAATCGCTTCGATTCGCTCGGTCACAAACGCAGGATAGGAGCGTGCCTTGTCTCCGAGCGCCTCCATTGGGCGGACCTTGCGTAACAGGGCTTCATAGAGGAGGCTTATCACTTGCTCTCTTAGGACTCGCGAATGTTCGATCGCGTCAACTTGTGAGCGGTGTTGGGTCATGGGTTTAGGCACGAGTTAGGTAGTCGCCGCTTCTGGTGTCTACCTTGATGCGATCCCCCTGGTTGACAAAGAGGGGAACCTGCAAAACATGTCCAGTCTCCAACGTGGCTGGTTTTCGGGCTCCAGAGACTCTGTCTCCTTGGAGACCAGGTTCGGTGGCCGTGATCGTGAGTTCCACGGCTGCAGGGAGTTCGACCCCGACGATCGCGCCCTCATAGGTCGAGATTGTTGCGGTTGCGTTCTCAATCAGAAAGTTCTTGGTTGTACCGAGTGCAGATTCTGGAACGTTTAGCTGTTCGTAGGTCTGGGAATCCATGAAGATATAGTCGACACCATCGTTGTAGAGGTACTGCATCTCTCGTTTGTCGATGATCGCCTGCTCTATCTTCTCGTCCGCACGATAGGTCCTGTCGATCACGGCACCGGTGCGCAGGTTTTTCAGCTTGGTGCGTACAAAAGCACCGCCCTTGCCAGGCTTGACATGTTGGAATTCGACGACTGTAAAGAGCCCATCGGAGATCTCAAGGGTCATTCCATTCTTAAGATCGTTGGTAGTGGTTGAGACCGACATAGACTTCTCCTCATCTTGGCTGGCTGGGAATGTTCGATCTGGGGTAAGAGCGACCGTTTTCTCATTCTAGCTGCCAGGTTAGGGTTTCAGCCGAAGGACACTCCCTCATCCGCTGAGTTGGTGAGCGATATCGGTGTCGCGGCCGTGGTCAAGTAAAGATCTTCAAGTCTGATCCCAAAATCGTGTGCATAGTAGAGACCAGGCTCTACGGTAATGCACATGTCGGGTTCGACGGCGACGTCGATCGCCGATGCAGTGAACGGAAACTCGTGGATCTCGAGCCCGACGCCATGCCCAACCCCATGTAGGAGATGATCCTCAACTCCTTGGCCTCGGAGATAGTCACGTGTTGCGCGCTCAACAGCGTGAACAGTGTTGCCGGGCTGTAGCTTCTCCACTCCTGCGGCCTTGGCCGCCACCACGGTCTCATAGGCGCGTCGATAGCTAGTCGGAGGTTCTCCGAGGTAGAACGATCTAGTTGAGTCCGAACAGTAGCCGTCAACCATGGCGCCAAAATCGACGACCACCGGTGTGGGAGCGACGATACGCTGCCGGGTCGGCTGAGCATGTGGAAGAGAGGTGCGCGCTCCGGAGGCGATGATGGTTGGGAACGAGACCCCTTCGGCACCACACTCGCGCACATAGTACTCGAACCAGCCGGCGAGCTCGAGCTCTGTTGGAGAGTCCTTTAGGTGGCTAAGAGTCTGTGTGATAGCGCGATCGGCCACCATGGAGGCCTTGCTAATAGCCGCGATCTCGCTAGCATCCTTGTGGGCTCGCATGTCGGCCAACGGTCCTGAGATGTCCGCTAATCGTTCTCCGGACTCTTTAAGCTGCAGGTAGTTGGTGAGGTTTAGGGAGCGCATATCCACCGCTAGCGCCGTCGGATTCTGATGGCTTGCTAGTATGCCGTCTGGGCCGAGGATAGGTCGGATGTCGATAGCTATCTCGATGCCATGCTCTTTTGCTTGAAGAGCTGCTTGTTCAAGGTAGCGTCCATCTGTACACAGATAGGTCGATGTCTCTGGATGCCGTCTCACCAGGAGCGATGCGTTGGATCCACGAAAGCCAGTGAGGTAGTGGATGAGCTGTAAGTGGTCACTGAACAGGAAATCTGCTTCCGCCTCTTCGAGGACCTTTGTGAGTTGAACGAGACGAGTTGCGCCGGCGGATGCCAGGGCTTCCTCTGAGCGCTGACTGTGAATTGACAGGGAATTAGAGGTTTGCGTATGCAAATAATTCCTTGGCTTTGTCATCTGAGGTCTCCCTGTGTGCTAGATTGGTTCTTGTTAGTAGAGACTCTACTGTGTGCTGAGGGTGTCCTGGTGGAGTGTTAAGTGTGTTGCAGGGGCTGTGTGTGTTGAATCACGATGAGGATGAGGCTTAGATGAGAACCTTGCCGCTGTCTGAGGGCAATTGGGACTGGACAAAGACCGTCAAGGGTTACGTTGGCCTTACCAAGCCGCGAATTATTGAGCTGCTGCTCATCACCACGGTTCCAGCGATGGTCGTCGCTAAGCATGGATTGCCATCGATCTGGTCGATCGTTATCACCGTCGCAGGAGGTACGTTGGCTGCAGGCGGCGCTAACGCTGTCAACATGTGGTATGACCGCGATATCGACGCGCTCATGAAGCGTACCAAGAACCGGCCGCTTGTGACCGGAGCCGTGTCTCCCACTGGTGCACTTATTTTTGCCATCGCCTTAGAGGTGGTTGCTTTTGCAATGCTCTCATTTGGAGACAACGTACTATCGGCCTCACTGGCTCTCTTGGCAGCGTTGTTCTATGTCTTCATCTACACGATGTGGTTGAAGCGCTCCACTTCGCAGAACATAGTCATAGGTGGTGCTGCCGGTGCCGTGCCTGTGCTCGTCGGCTGGGCGGCGGTCACCGATTCGCTCTCGTTGGCGGCTTGGCTCATGTTTCTAGTCATCTTTATCTGGACACCGCCACACTTCTGGGGGCTTGCGTTTCGCTACTCGGATGACTACAGCGCCGCTGGAGTGCCGATGCTTCCGTCGGTCGCGACCAGAAAGCGCTCCGCTCGAGACATTCTGATCTACACGTTTGTATTGGCGGTTGCGACCGGTGCGCTTGGGTTTGCTGCTCACCTTGGCTGGGTCTATGCAGTCGCGGCTGTCGCCTTAAATGCTGGGTTTATCGGTTATGCGTTCAAGCTATACCGGGATCTGACCCCTAAGGTCGCCATGCGCCTATTCTCCTACTCGATCACCTATCTTTCGCTGCTGTTCATCGGGATGGCCGTAGATGTCGCGGTGCGAGGTCACTGATGGCTGTCCATGAGCCGCTCGATCGCAGGCGGAGCTCTCGCTTTGGGCCCAGGGTGTGGATCTTTCTACTGCTGGTCTCGGTCATTGTCGTCGTAGCGTACGCGGTCTATGCAGCTTCGCTGTCCGACAATACCTCTACGACTGCCTCTGCATCGCTCGGATCGCTTTCGCAGGTTCAGTCTGGGAAGTCACCGTTGGTTGGCAAACCGGTACCGAACTTCTCGTTGCCAGAGCTGACTCAGAATGCGAAGCCGACCTCGGGCTCGGCCTCCCCGTCGGAGTTTGCAGGTCATCCTCTGGTGATCAACTTCTTTGCCTCCTGGTGCACTGCGTGTCAGGCGGAGACGCCGATGTTGGCCTCTGTGGCTCAAGGTCTTGGTCATAAGGTCGATTTCCTGGGAATCGATGAGAATGATACCGACACAGCCAAGGCTCTTGCGTTTGTCGCGAAGGACCATGTCGACTATCCAGTCGTCACCGACCACGCCTCTCTGCAGGGCAAGTACCTCCTGATTGGGTTGCCTACGACGATCTTCGTCTCCTCTAGCGGGAAGGTTGTCGGTGTGGTGCAGGGTCAGATGAGTAAGAGTGTGCTGGAGCATTGGGTATCGCGAATTGATTGAGTCAAGTTTCCGGTGAGTGATTACCGGAACCGGCTAGTGGATCGATGAGATTGCTGGCCGCAACCCCACAGGGGGGTGCCAGGTTGGATATGGGAAATTTGGGATTAAGAAAGGGGGTGAAGGTTGAATAAGGGCGCAAGAATAAGTATTGTTCTTGTCTCCGCCGCAGTCGCTGTTGGATTGATTTTGTTTGGTATCTTCGGGTATCTGCGAACCTATCCGCCAACGGTTGTGTCCACGCCTTCTCCCACGCAACCACATACGGTTGACGTGACGTTACAGGTTGATGGAGCAGTTGGAACAGGACCTCACCCTGCATGGGTGGGCTGGTATGCAAAGGATGCACAGGGTAAGTGGGTTCGCACGACGCTATACCAGGTCCCTGAGAAGACCTATGTGCACGTGACGGTCTTGGAGTATGATTCGGGCGGTCCGCTCCGTAATCCATACTGGGGCAAGATCACGGGTACGGTTGGTAATGACGTAGTGCTTAACGGCAAGACTGTAAGTGTGTTAAATGCATCCGCTGGGAACGGTGTGGGCCACACGATGGTGGCGCCCGCATTGAATCTGTCGGTTCCGATGTGGGGATTGACCGGTACCGAGAAGACGTTCTGTCAGTCGGGGCCGTGCACGATCAATAATGCCCACAATACGGAGACCTTTACCTTCTATACGGGTAACCATCCACACAACTACCGCTGGCAGTGCTTCGTGCCCTGTGGCGCTGGGTTCTTGAATGGTAACGGTGGTGCGATGGCATCGACTGGTTACATGGCTGGCTTCTGGAAGGTGGTGGCCTGATGGCGATGACCCAAGAGGAGAGGAACGAACGTAGGGAGTACGCCAAGAAGGCGGGTTGGAAGATCTTTGCCATCTGGCTGGTTCTTTCGATCATCGCCGTCGCGCTGATTCTCTACGTCTGGGGCCCTCACATGCCTCCGGGTGATATGACAACGTCTGCTGCGAGTCAGCAGTTCGACTTCAAGGTACTTACCGCTATGGTGGCACCGGTGTTGTTGATGGTCTGGGTCTACGGTGGCTGGTCTTTGATTAATTTTCATGCGACCAAGACAGACCGTGGGGACGGCATTCCATTGCGAGGAAATCGCAAGGTGCAAGGGCTTTGGTACGTAGGCTCCGCCGTCTTGGTGCTATTCCTAGCCGGCTTCGGTACCTATGAGTTGATCAACGGTAACGGTGTTGGAACCGGTGAGGGTCCCTCGCCGATCTGGAAGCCAACTGCGAAGCATATGTTGGTTGTGCAGGTGATCGCCCAACAGTGGCGCTTTACCTACCGGTGGCCACAGTTTGGTGGAATGGAGACGACCTCGATCAACCTCCCAGCCAATACCACCGTGCAGTTCGATGTGACCTCTCTGGACGTGATCCACGACTTCTGGGCCTACCAGCTCGGAGTTAAGGCGGACGCGAATCCGGATGTCAATAACGTGGCCTATACCACGACATCGAGCCAGCTAGGCAGGTTTACGGTTCGGTGCGATGAGCTCTGTGGTATTTGGCATGGTGCCATGTATAACTACGGCCACGTCGTCTCGAAGTCGGCCTTTTATTCGTGGGCATCGAACATGGAGACGAAGAATGCTTCGGTCACGAAGCTTCTCCCGCCGTTTGCTACCACTTATACCCCATCGTACTCCGGTGCTGGTGGTGGTTATTATCCGTCGTATGACCCAAACGGTCATGCGGTAACGTATTAGAAGGAGCTTGTAAATGGCAATTGACATGACGCCAGCCGCCGGGGTCGGTGCTCCAACCGATCTCGAGGCTCGAGGCCTCAAAGCCGCCAAGCCGTGGTTTACGGGCAACCTGTTGACTGCTCTCATTGGTGGAGCAATCGGCTATGCCTTCGGCCATTGGCTTGGTAACGCCATTGCTTCGAACTACTCGGTCGTGGCGAGTGGTGCCCAAAATGAGGTGGCGATCTACCTCTCGCTGATCATTGGTTGTGTCGGCTGGTTCGTTGGGCTTGGGACCTTTAACTATCCGATTCAGAAGCTGTTAGGACTCGAGCCTATCGATCCTCCGAAGAGTGAGAAGCGGACGTTCCTGGAGCATTTCAGTTATTCGACAGATCACAAGGTCGTGGGAGTTCAGTACCTTTTCGGTATGTTGCTCTACTTCCTCGTTGCAGGGCTGTTGGCACTCGGTATTCGCACCGAGTTGCTCTCCCCGGTGAACCATATTTGGGCGCCGGATACCTACATCGAGATAGTGGGTGAGCATGGCACCATGATGATGATGATGATGACCTCTGTTATCATGGGTCCATTCGGTAACTACCTGATTCCACTCATGATTGGGTCTAAGAAGATGGCCTTTCCCCGGCTCGAGGCTGCCTCGTTCTGGTTTACGGTTCCGTCCTTCTTGATCCTTCTGTCTGCTCTATGGCAGGGCGGTTTCCAGTCCGGTTGGACCGGTTATGCCCCGCTCTCGATTCAAGGAGGTCCGGGTCAGAGCGACTATGATGTCGCCTTCGCCTTGATGGGTTTCTCGATGATCTGTGCCTCAATCAACATGGTGGCTACGATCATTAACTACCGTGCTCCTGGATTGCGCTGGTCAAGGATGCCTATCCTTGCTTGGGGTATGATAACGGTGGCCTTCACCATGTTGTTATCGGTGCCGGTCCTCATTGATGGGCTCTATGTCATGAGCCTTGACCGAGGAGTTCGTACTGCGATGCTCTATGCAGGGCATGGAGGTAGCTCCTTCCTTTGGGAGAACCTGTTTTGGTTCTTTGGCCATCCGGAGGTCTACCTGCTAGCGTTGCCTGGATTCGCGCTTACTGTTGAGTTGTTGCCGGTCTTCGCTCGCAAGCCAGTGTTTGCGTTAAAGACCTCTACTGCGGGACTCATCGGTGTGGCGGTATTGAGTTTCTTCGTGTGGCAACATCACCTGTTCATGTCTGGTATGAACCCGGATATGCGGCCGTTGTTCATGTTGACCACTGAGTTGATCTCTATTCCGACAGGCTTCCTCTACCTTGTGGCTATGGGTACTGTTTGGAGAGGTAAGATCCGCTTTGAGGTTCCAATGCTCTTCCTATTGGCAGTGTTCTGGAACTTCCTCTGGGGTGGCGTCACTGGCGTCTACAACTCTGACGTTCCGGTGGATGCGCTGGTGCATGGAAGCTTCTTCGTCATGGCACACTTCCACTTCACGATTATGGGTCAGCTGATGTTCGCAGTCTTTGCCGGGGTGTACTACTACACACCGTTAATCTTCGGTATTAGGTTGAACGACAAGCTTGGGAAGATCAGTTTCTGGATCATCTTCGTGGCCTTCAACTCGACCTTCCTGCCGTTGTTCATGATCGGACTGCTCGGACAGCCTCGACGTGTGTTCGAGTACGCCGTGCGTTTGCAGCACCTGAACCAATGGGTCTCGATATCTGCTTACGTTCTCGGTTTCGGTATCCTGTTGTACGTGATCAACCTGATATGGTCGCTCGCGGTCACCAGGACACCTGCTGGGCCGAATCCGTGGGAGTCCCGTGGGTTGGAGTGGCAGGTTGGCTACCCAGTACCACGTGACAACTTCATCAAGATTCCGGTCGTACATCGTGATCCCTATGGTTATGGCACCGGCGATGATACGCCAGTAGCTGACTTGAATCCTGTTGGCGATAAGGCCGCAGTAGTGACGGGAGGTGATGCATAGTGGCGACCGATGTTCAATCAGCTGATGCACAGCCAGTGATCGATGAGGAGCAGTACTACCATGATGCCCAGCTTGGGGCGTTATGGACGGCGTCACGTACCCTCATCCCAGTGGTCGCAGCTGCCTTTGGTGGCATCTACTTTGCCTACTTCTACCTGAGGTCCCTGAACTCGAATGGGCTCTGGGATCCACACGGGCAGACGGCATCGAAGATTATCGGGCTCGCAGTGCTGTTGTTAGTAGTCGCTGGGACTGCGTTGCAACTGATGGCGTCGAGGAGACTTCGTCGTGGTTTCAGTACCGACTTCATCGTCGGTACTGCAGCCAACGTGTTGCTCCTCGTTATCGCGACTGGTCTACAGATCTGGGAGCTAACACGGCTTCCATTTCCACCAGCTGCTAGTGGTTATGCGGGCGTGTTCATCGCCTTCGCGCCGATCAACGCACTCTGCATAGGTCTGAGCGCCTATTGGATGTTTACGTTGATGATGCGGGGGATTCGAAGCTATAGCTTCTATCGTGCAGACGGCGGTATTGGGGTCTCGGCCCATCGTGCTGCTGAGAACTTCAGGGCTAACCTAGACGGCTTCGGCGCCTATGGCATATTCTTTATGCTTCTGTCGATTCTGTCCTGGTACCTGTTTTATGTGCTGCACTAGACGGGCGTTGTAGTTCGATATTCGTTGGTATGGCGATTAAGGAACCGGAGAGAAGAGTAGTGGAGAGCCAGAGAGCGAGTTGGGAGGTAGTTGGTAGATGGTTTCATTCGTGATCGTTAGCCTCCTCTCGCTCTCGTGCCTTGTAAAGGGTGGGCTCATTGTTCGTGAAGCTGGTGGTATTCGTGGGATAAGAGGTCGCCTTGGTTTGGCCATCGTGGCCTTGGGTGTCATAATGGATCCCTTTGCGATCGACTACGCTGCTCGTTCTCTTTGGTTCCATTCGCTGTTGTTAGTGGTTGCTGCACTCTGGCTCATCTTGGTTGTACTTTCCCAGGAGGTCATACGTGGTATCGATCACATCAAGGATCGTGGTCGGTTGGCGGTGTTGGGCCTGCAGTGGGTCTGGGGCATCGTCGTGTTGCAGGACATATTGCTCTGGGTAGGTTTCCAGGTAGGGTTCGAGCGCTTGGCTGTCCGTGAGCCGATTGTGTTGGCATTGCTCACTTACGTAGAGGTAGCGACCTCAGGGGCAGTTGTCTATCTGCTTTCTGGCGACGGGCGGCCTCGGGTCACTCATGTCAGACAGGTTATCATCGCCTGGTCTTCTGCAATGGTGATCATGGCCTTAGGTGTCTCGCTGGGGTTATCGGGTCCGTGGTTTGGGTTTTTATCCGGCTCGGCTGCCGCGCTCCACCAGGTGACAGAGCAACAGATCTCGGCGGCGATAATCGTCATTTTGGGCGGCGCTCCTTGGTTCTTGATTGGTACTCAGAAAATGCGACTATGGTTGGAGTCTGAGGAGCGTGAGCCGGTAGTAGGTTTTGCCTCCCCTGTACAACGCTTTGGGCGTTCTGTTAAGGTCAACCAGGTGAGACGGGGGCGGTCTTGAAGGGAGGTGAATGATGTTCGGAAGTGTAACTGGTTATACAGCTGGCGCTGATATGACCTTTGCTATCCCGCTAGGTATCTTTGCTGTGTCGGTGCTCTATGGGTTTTTCGCAAGGAAGAAGCTGACTAGGCGCCGTTAGGCTTAGGCGATGTGTTCGAGGGCTCCGGGTAATCCCGGGGCCCTCCGCCGTTTTCGTGGCTTTGCCGCAGTCCGTCAGCAGATAGTTCGGTTTCTTCTTATCTCCTCGGGTGGGCTGTGTTGGGTAGGGTCGGAGTCGTCTGTTTTGGAGGATAGATTCGTCGCTGCGATTAGGATCGTTACCACCGTTAACCGTGTCCTGTGAGGCTCGGACGGAAGGAGGATCGTGGCCCGCAGTTCGGTAATCCTAGATGAGGCAGAGGTCGAGCGGATGATCGCTCGTATGGCCCATGAGATCCTCGAACGCCTTCAGCGAGTAGCGTCGCTCGGATCGAATCCGCTCTCGGTGATAGGGATCCGGACCGGTGGTATCTGGTTGGGACGGAGGCTGTGTGAGCGGCTGGTCGAGTATGCGAGACTCGAGATAGCGTTCTCTGAGGTCAGTATCTCCTCTTTCCGCGATGACCGCCCACGTACCGCGGTAGTCGATGCAGCTGGTATTGACCAGCGGCTTCCTGTCGAAGGAGGAGTGGTTATCCTCGTCGATGATGTTATTCAGAGTGGGCGTACGGCTCGAGCTGCTTTGGAGGCGATCCTCTCTAGCTATCGTCCGGAGTTGATTCAACTCGCGGTGCTTGTGGATAGAGGGCATCGCGAGCTTCCTATAAGTCCTGATTATGTCGGGAAAAACCTTCCGTCTGCGTTGTCTGAGTACGTGGCGGTTACACCCCACGGTGTTACCATCCATCGAGCCTAAGGAGTCCTTCTTATGCGTACCCTGTTCGCTGGTGGCATCGTCTTTGTTGGAGGACGATTCTGTCGTGCTGATCTCCTTATGGAGGAGACAAGAGTCCTGGCGGTCGATCGAGGTTTGGATAGGTCCGACGTCGATAGGGTGATCGACTGCGAGGCCAGAGTGATTGCACCAACCTTTATAGATCTTCACACCCACCTTCGCTACCCAGGAGTAGATGAAGACGATGATCCGACCTCGATCGCTCGAGCTGCATTGGTTGGTGGCTATGGCGTCATCGTCTCGATGGCGAATACTTGGCCTCCGATAGATCGGGTAGGGCGATGGCAGGAGGCGAGTGCGCGTTTCGCTACCCTCCCGATTGAGGTCGTTCAGGCTGCGACAGTGACACTTGGCCGAGAAGGGCAGAGGTTGGTTGATTTCGAGCGTTTAGCCGAGGCTGGTGTTGAGATCTTTAGTGATGATGGGTCTGGTATTCAAGATAGCGGGGTCATGCGCCAGGCGCTAGTGGCGTCTGCGGAGTTTGGGGTTCTCATAGCCCAGCATGCAGAGGATGCCTCGCTCGCTGTGGGTGGGGTTGTCAATGACGGAGTGGTGGCTGATAGCCTCGGGGTAGCCTCGATCCCTGAGGTCGCGGAGTCGGCGATGGTCGCCAGAGATATCGAGTTGCTAAAGGGTATACCTGGACGCCTCCATCTCCAGCATGTGAGCGCACGTGAGTCGTTGAATCTCTTTCGGCAAGCCAAGCGAGAGGGTTTGCGGATCTCGGCTGAGGTGACGCCTCACCACCTATTGCTTCCAGATACTCGTGTGTTGGGTGGCGATACCAGGTTCAAAGTGAACCCGCCTTTGCGTTCCATCCCGACTCAGATGGCTCTGCTGCAAGGGGTGTTAGATGGTAGTTTCGATGCCGTTGCCACCGATCATGCTCCCCATCCTGAGTCGAGAAAACGAGGGTCTTATGAAGAAGCTGCCTTTGGGATGATTGGTATCTCCGAGGCGATGGCAGCGACATGGACGGCGCTGTGGCGCACGATTGGGTCTGGCGAGAGAGGAGAGCTCGGATCTGATTTGGCTTCACCTGAGTGGGTCGCCTTTGGAAGCTTGCTTTCGTGTTTGACCTCCGGGCCTGCGGAGATACTCGGGCGTTCGAGCCGACTGGCACCACAGGCAGTCGCTGATCTTGTGGTTATCGATCCAAGCGCTGCGCCCAGGGAGGTCCCAAGCCGGTTGTATAGGTCAGGGAACTCTCCATATCTTGGAGAGACGTTGGTCGGGCGAGTTGATGACGTCTTTCTCGAGGGCAGACAGGTCGTTGGTGAAGGCGAGGTCATCGATGGGTGAGGACCAGCAAGAGTCGGCAGCATTGGGGAGAGTTGCCGGTGAGGTCGCGGCGAGTGGCGAAGGTAACACCGGCTCCGGCGAAGCGAACTATACGGGGGTGATCGACAGCTTCCAGCTACCGTCTGCTGATTCTGAGCACTATCGGATCGATATTGGCGGCAGTGGCCCGACCGACTTTGAGACCGAGTTGTTCGTCACCACTCCAGGTTGGCTCGTGTTGAGAGACGGGGCTCGCTTTGCCGGTGAATTTGTCCGTTCCCCCCAGTCTCCGCCGCCATCAGTAACCGCTGAGGTGGTTTTCAACACGGCGATGAGTGGTTACCAGGAGGTGATTAGTGATCCTTCGTACTATGGCCAGATGGTATGTTTCACCACCGCCCAGCTTGGCAACTACGGAGTCACTCAGGCTGACTTCCAAAGTGGACGGGTATGGGTAGCGGCGGTTCTCGCCCCACGCTACACCGTACGGGTCTCAAACTTTGCAGCCGAGCGTTCGCTAGCGGCGGTTCTGGAGATGGCCGGGGTTCCGTTGTTTGTAAATTTCGATGCTCGTCGACTGGTGCGCCACCTTCGTGACGTCGGTGCGATACCAGGGAGATTGACGACCGAGGACCCAGAATCCGCGCTTGCAGAGGTGCGAGACGCAGTTGGAACCGAGGGCCGGAATTTAGTTGATCAGGTCTCGACCGCATCTAGCTACACGATTGCACCGCTCGGTGTCTCTGGAGGTTCTACCCCTGGGCTCTTGGCTCCTGGACGGCTTGTGGTCATTGACTATGGTGTGAAGCGTGCGATGTTGGCGAGTCTGCGAGGACCTTGGGAGATCGTCGTGGTCAATGCGAGTATCGGTGTCAGTCAAATTCGGGCTCTAGCTCCCTCTGCCGTCTTTCTCTCTAACGGCCCTGGTGATCCCGAGGCGCTTGCGGACAAGGTTGCCACCATCGCAGCATTGTTGGGTGAGGTTCCAATCGCCGGCATCTGTCTTGGTCATCAGCTACTCGCTCTTGCTCTAGGGGCAAGTACCTTCAAGCTCAAGTTCGGACATCATGGTTCCAATCATCCGGTTGCTCGGCTCGCTGATAACAGCGTCGCCATCACCGCTCAGAATCATAACTACGCAGTCGACGAGGAGTCCCTTGGTGATTTGGAGACGGAGGTAGTGATTACTCATCGTAATCTCTTCGATGGTGTGGTCGAGGGGTTTCGTTGTCCCGAGCTTCGTGCCCTTAGCCTCCAGTATCATCCAGAGGCGGCGCCAGGTCCGCTTGAGGAGCGGACCTACATGGCTACTCAGATCGCTGGCTTGATCGCCAACGGAGGTGGTCGTCATGCCTAAAAGGAGTGGGATAGAGTCGGTTCTCGTGATTGGATCGGGTCCGATCGTCATTGGACAGGCCA
>DAHXNM010000156.1 GCA_027365375.1 Ferrimicrobium sp.
GACGACGAATTCCATAGACACGACCACTTTTGGGAGTCCATGCTTGCCTGGTACCGTAGCGAACGCTCACAATGGCGACTCAGACAATAGATGCGCGCCTAAGGAACTTACCCATGTCGTCATACGATGGATATGCAGATCGTGTGATTACATCAGCGATTTGCTATTGCTCTCTGCAGTGTAATATCTGGCATTAATGACAAATGTCGGTACTGCCATAAAAACTAAGGTGAGCTCACTCCAGATATGGCTTTACTGCTAGGATCGTGACTTGTGGGTTCGATTGAGCAGGTAGGGCGGCGAGAGCGCAAGAAGGCGTTGACCCGAGAGCGTCTGATCACGGTGGCGCGAGAGCTCTTTGCTGAGCAGGGATTCCCGGAGACGACGGTTCAGCAGATTACGGAGGCCGCCGATGTCTCCGAGCGAACCTTCTTTCGATACTTTGAGTCCAAGGACGATCTACTCCTTCTTGATCTCGTTGCATTCTTCGATCGAGTGGAGTTGGAGCTCCGCGCCCGCCCTATGGAGGAGGAGCCATTGATCGCTCTCTACCGGTCGGTGCTCGCAAGCGTTCGCTCCAGATCGGACGAGTCGCTCGAGATTCCAATGGTTCGGCCTCATGGCCTTGGGTTGGAGTTGACCAGTCAACTTGCTCGAACTTATATCAGTTGGGAGCTTCGAATTGCAGAGATTCTCTCCCAACGTCTTGGCGGCTCTGCCGATTGCCGGTTGCGTGCAGATGTAACCGCGAAGCTCGGGATCAGTGTGCTACGGGCTGCGTTTCGAGAGCTATTCCAGGTCACTCCAGAGCACCTCCGCCCGGAGCCAGGGGCATTCCTTGAACAGCTGGATTCCGCTTTTGTTTCGGCACTTGATGAGTGTGATCTGCTACGAAGATTGCTGGTTGCCCAAGACTGTGATGGTCGAGGCTAACTTAGACGGCTATCACATCAGCTTTGCCAACTCTCAGTCGGTGTCTACGATAGGCTATCCACACTTCTTATGTCTCATTGACGGGTAACTAGCATAGAGGTGGCATCCCATCGTAGCCTAAGGGGCTGCGTGAACTTCCTACAAAGGAGAATCTATGGATACGGTTGATCAAATGACCCAAAATGATGGCAATCAGTCGAGACTTGTCCGTATTCTCGCTTTTGTCCCACGGATCCTGTCCTCCAAGCCGCACATTATCTTGCTCACGGTGCTCGGCGTCTACCTGGTGGTACTTCCGTTGCTTTCGGTCCACGTCTCGGCGTTTGCTGAGCTCGTCGGTGGCAACTACACCAATGTGACTAGTGATCTCGGTGCATGCATTGCGGCTGGAGGCACGATTCACTTGATCAAATCACATCGAGAGCACCGAAGTGAGCTCGCCAAGCTGCAGACCTTGGTCACCGACCTCCATCGTCGACTTGATGAGAAGCTCTAGGGCGCGAGTCTCAGCTCTGCTTCAGTCGGTCCCAAGCTTTCGCTGGCAGGCTAGAGCAAGCGCGTTGGGGTTGGATTCCGCGAGAGTTCCACTCCCAATGCGTTGTCAATTTCGGCACGATCAGGTTTAGAAGGAGTTACATGAAAACAACAGCCCGAGGGGACGGTCTGGAGACCGACCCCAGCGCGACGCGCCGAGCAAGTTCAGGTGAGACTGGCCTGCTGCTCGCACTCGCTCTCGCTGGTATTGGCCTTGGAGTTGCGCTTGGACTTCCGCTGGTCGATGGCACCGTTCATGAGATCCACGCCCCGGGCGGTTGGACCCTTTTCCTGGGATCTGTGACCGGACTCATCGGTACCTATTTCGCGATGGTAATGGTGGTGATGGCGTCGCGTCTGCCGCTGCTAGAGCGTGCACTTGGTCGTGGCGGTGTCATGGGTTGGCACAAGAATCTGTCCGTGCTCGCTATCTCCTTCATACTTGCTCACGCGGTACTGACCACGGTGGCCTATGCAGAGATATCCAAGACGGGATTCTCTCACGAGATCGGCGTATTGATCAACACATATCCGGATATGCTCACCGCCTTCATCGCTCTGGGTTTGATGTTGCTGATCGGGTTGGTATCGCTGCCATGGCTGAGAAGACGGATATCGCGGGAGAATTGGTGGCTGTTGCATCTATTGATTTACGTGTCGTTGGTGCTATCCTTTGCCCATGAGTTGGTACTCGGTCCCAGCTTTGTGAATCACCCGATCGCTCAGTGGGTATGGGGTTTGGCGTGGGTTCTCGTTGGAGTGGCCATTCTCGTTTATCGCATCTTCATCCCCTTGCTTCGGTCATTGCGTCATGGGCTACGGGTGGTGGCGGTTGAGCCACAGTCCAATGGGATCACCAAGGTGTTGCTGGAGGGTCAGTACCTAGAGGACCTACGCCTGCAAGGTGGCCAGTTCTTCGAGTGGCGTTTTCTGACTCGCGGTCGATGGTGGCAGGCACATCCGTTCTCTGTTGTTGATCGCCAAGGTGATGTCATTAGGTTGATGGTTAAACCAGTCGGTGACTTTTCCTCGAACATCGCAGAACTCAAAGTGGGTACCCGCGTCTGGTTCGAAGGCCCTTATGGGAACTTTACGGTCGCTCGGCGCGCTAGAGATCGCGCGCTTTTGATCGCAGGTGGAATCGGAGTTACGGCCATGCGAGGTCTGCTCGAGGATCTGCCTGCTGGCAGTCGACCGGCCCTTATTCTTAGGGTTACATCCAAGACTGATCTAGTGTTGGTTGATGAGCTTGAGCGTCTAGCCAACGAGCGTGATGGAAGGGTCTATATACTGAGCGGCGACCGTACTGCTGTAGATTTGCGCACCATCGCTACCAACATCAAGGACTATCGGAGTCGTGACATCTTTGTTAGTGGCTCGCCAGGTTTTGTCGAGGCGGTGCGCGACGTTTTCTTACAACTTGGAGTGCACAGGCGCCAACTCCATGTCGAACCGTATTCGATTTAGTCAGCATCAGCTGTAATCACGAGAGGAGAGTGACATGCGCAGAATTTTGACGGTTCTTGGTGCGACGGTGGTTGGCCTGCTTGGTGTTCTTACCCTTTATCCGCGGTCTAAGGCCCAGTTGGGCACCCCCGCATCCAACAAGACTCACTCGAGTTCGAAGGCGTCTAAATCTAAGAGCTCGCCACCAGTGGCCACCCCGCTGCCGGTCGGGCCGACCTCGGTCACGGGGCCGCTTACGAACTATGGTTTTGGCGACATTGCTGTGACCGTCGACGTGAAGGCTCGCAGGATCGTCCACGTCTCGATTGCGAAGTTTCAAGCGCTTGAGCCATACTCGATTCAGATCGAGCAAGCTGCCGTTCCGTTGCTACAGACAGAGGTGCTAAAAGCTCAGGGGCTCCCGATATCCATAGTCACCGGTGCCACCTATACGAGCCAGGGTTTCGCCTACTCACTTCAGG
>DAHXNM010000160.1 GCA_027365375.1 Ferrimicrobium sp.
CCTCCTGCCCCTCAACCGCTGGATCATAGGTCACGAGTGGGTGCAGATTACCGTCGCCAGCATGAAACACGTTGAGAATCGCTAGGCCTGACTCCTTGCTCAGTCTGCCGATGCGTTCGAGTACGCGCGGTAACGCGGAGCGCGGTACAACACCATCTTGGACGATGTAGGCCGGCGCGACTCTGCCAGCAGCGGCAAAAGCAGCCTTTCTTGCCAGCCACATGAGGGCGCGTTCATCCTCGTTCATCGCCTCCCAGACGTGCAACGAGCCGTGCAAACTCATCACCTTGCGCACTGCTTGGAACTCATCGGCAACCTCATCGGACTCACCGTCTAGCTCTAGCAGGAGGCAGCTCTCGGCTGAGGTGTCGAGGCCGGCCCCAGTCGCAAGCTCACAGGCCATTATTGCGAGGTGATCCATCATCTCGATAGCTGCAGGGGTGATACCACGAGCGACGACATCACTCACGGCGCGAGCAGCGGCGTCCACCGAATCGAAGTAAGCCACCAGCGTACGACGGATCTCAGGCAGTGGCATCAGCCGACAGACGACTCTAGTCACGATGCCGAGGGTGCCCTCAGAGCCGATCACCACTCCCCGAAGGTCGGGTCCGGGTCCATCCATACCTTCGCTACCTAGCCATACCAGCTCTCCAGTCGGCAACAAAACCTCCACCGCCAGCACGTGATTAGTGGTGAAGCCATACTTGAAACAGTGTGCGCCCCCGGAGTTCTCAGCTACGTTACCACCGATGCTGCATGCGATCTGAGAGGATGGATCAGGAGCAAAATAGAGACCATAGCCCAAGACGGCCTTGGAGAGTTCGAGGTTGATCACACCCGGCTCGACCACTGCGATCTGCGAAAACGGATCCACCTCGAGAATGTTGTTGAGCCTCGTCGTCACCACCAACACCCCCTCCTCGTCCGGGAGGGCTCCACCGGAAAGCCCGGTGCCCGCCCCCCGGGCTACCCATGGAAGGTTGGACTCTATCACGGCGCGCATCGCCGCCACCAACTCCCCACGATTCGCCGGTACCACCACGATCTGAGGTACCACACGATGGCTGGTGAGCCCATCACAGCTATAGGCTCCACGCTCAGCGGCATCTAGGATGAGAGACGACGGGCCGACAACAGCACGGAGCTGCTCAACAAGTAGGTCGATCTGCGAAATCGTCACGTTGTGTCACCCCTCTTTCCAGGCCCTCGCCTGTTGAGACGGTCCTAACAGCAAGTATAGAACGAAAGGAATTCTCAATGAAAGCCATGATCACAGGCGCCAGCTCGGGAATCGGTGAGGCGATCGCAATCACACTCCACAAACTCGGGTATGAACTTCTTATCACCGGTCGCCGCCAGCAACGCCTAAACGACCTCGCCCATCGCCTCGGCGACGAACGTATTGAGGTACGAGTCCTCGACATCACAGATTCGCAAGCGGTCAAGGAGGTCGCCAACGAGGCTGGTGTCATTGATGTCCTGATCAACAATGCTGGCGGAGCCCTCGGGTTAGCGAGCGCCCAGGAGTCGGAGCTCTCCGACTGGCTCACCATGATCGCAACCAACGTGACCGGACTAACGGTCCTCACTCACGCGATCCTGCCACAGATGGTCGAGCGTCACCAAGGCACGATCATCAACCTTGGATCGGTAGCCGGTGAGTTCCCTTATCCGGGTGGAAACGTCTATGGAGCCGCCAAGGCGTTCGTTCGTCAATTCAGTCTCAACCTCAAAGCCGACCTTGCCGGTACCGGGGTACGGGTGACCAACATCGAACCAGGCATGGTCGGAGACACCGAGTTCTCGTTGGTTCGCTTCGACAACGATGCCGAGCGCGCTGCCAGCGTCTACGACGGGATGCAGGCGTTAAAGCCCGAGGATATCGCTAGTCTCGTCGGCTATATTGTGACCCTTCCAAGTCATGTGAATATCAACACCGTATCACTAATGCCCGTCGACCAAGGGTTTGGAGCCTTCAACGTATCACGCCACTGATCGCTGGAGTGCTAGCTCCACCAGCAGATGGACCTCGATGTCACACCCAGGCATCATACTCATGATTACAGAATCCTGAGCAGCATGCATCGGAGTCACCCAGACAAGGAGGAGCAGATGGAGAGGGTCTACCTGTATCGTGATCATCAGGCGGAGTGGATCGCAACCATGCACGGGAATCGCACCCCAGACGGCGTCATCACCGCGCATGAGGATCCGAGGCTGATAAGCACCAGCCTCGCTGATCGCCTCAGCACCGAGGCCCAACAAGCGGCGACGCTCTGCAAAGCCGCTACCCTCGCCCATGGCAGCGGAGATCGACCGCAGCCAGAGGAGCCCGACCACTATCGCACCTGTTTTGAGCGTGATCGGGATCGCATTCTCCACTCGAGCGCTTTTCGAAGGCTCGCAGGCAAGACCCAGGTATTCATCTTCCCCGCCGACCACCAGCGCACTCGACTCACACACGCGTTAGAGGTGGCACAGGTTGGGTCCGCCATCGCTCGCCGACTTCGTCTCAACGTAGACCTCACCGAGGCGATCGCCCTCGGTCACGATTGTGGGCATGGACCAGGAGGACACGCGAGCGAAGTCGCGCTCGAACCGTTCCTGCCCGAGGGATTCGATCATGCACCATGGGGAGCCTTCGTCACCCTAGCCCCGCTTAATCTCTGCGTCGAGACCACCGACGGTATCGCTAACCACTCTTGGTCGCGGCCACGACCGATAACTCCTGAGGCCGAGATCGTCGCTCTCGCCGACCGGATCGCGTATTCAGCCCATGACCTAGAGGATGCGATCGGTGCAGGTCTCCTCGCGCGTGATGCCGTCCCGAGAGATCTCACCAGCCTGATAGGTTCGCACCGCAACCGCCAGCTCGACTACTTCATCACCGACGTCATAGAGACCACGATTGTGACCGGCACGATTGGGCTCAGTCTCGAGGCAGGCGAGGCACTTGCCGCCCTTCGATCCTTTAACTACACCCATATCTACACCACCGACGCCTCTGAAGCTCAGAGCCGGGCCGTCATCTCTCTACTCCGGTCGCTAACCGAGTATCTGATCGACCATCCGGCCGCATTACCGCAACGCGAGGAGGAGATATCGATCGAACGCCAGGTGGTGGCTTACGTAGCAGGGATGACCGACCGCTTTGCCTTTCAACTCGCCCACGAACTCCTTGACTGGCCAGTGGACCGACTCCCAATGGGGATCGATCTACGAGGTTAGCTCTAGCCAAGGCATCGCAGCTATCGCCTCCAAGTGGCGGCCTGACTCCTTAGGGTGAACCAGTCCAACCGAGTCGAACAAACAAGTCCACCATCATCATTATCGAACAATCGATCCATTAACATTTGGGATACGAACACCTGAGTTCGCTGGCACCATCTTGTGTCGTTGGTTTTGTGTGTCGTTGGTTTTGTGTGTCGTTGGTTTTGTACCGTGACCGAGGGGGACTCGTATGCATTCGTTTCAAGATCCGATACGACGTGGGGCTCGAGTAGCCCCGAACAAGGTCGCCGTTATCTGCGGGGAGGATCGCCTCACCTTCAGAGAACTCGAGACAAGGGTCCACAAGCTCAGCGCAGTACTCCAGGGGTTTAATCTTTCGCCTGGCGATCGCGTCGCTATCATCGCTAACAACTGTCATCGTTACATCGAGGTCTATCTCGCCGTCCCCGCCAACGGCCTGGTACTCGTGCCGCTGAGTACACGTTCGACCTACGCCGAGATAGCCTTTGCGCTCTCAGATGCCGATGTACAGGTGGTCATCACCGATCGCAAACTCGACTCGATCGGCACCTCGGTCGCTCATGTGATCACCATCCCTGATGAGTACGAGGAGGCGCTTGGTCAGGCAAGTCCTATCGACTACCTCGATCAGCCGAATGAAGAGACGTTGGCTGGGTTGTTCTACACCGGAGGGACCACTGGAAGGTCCAAAGGAGTGATGCTCACGCATGGGAACCTGCTCGCCAACGCCTGGACGGCCATCGCCTGGGCTCACCTCTCCGAGGAGGATCGCTGGCTGGTGATGGCGCCGATGTTTCACGCCGCCGGGACCTGTCTTGTGATCGCGTCCATCTGGCTCACCGCCACCCAGATCATGCTCGGAACCTTTGCCCCCAAAGAGGCGCTCGATATCATAGAACGTGAACGCGCTACCGGCACCCTTGCGGTGCCGACCATGATGCTCGCGATGAACGATGTCATGGCCACGTCACCCCGCGACGTCTCCTCGCTTCGACTTCTGAGTCACGGCGCATCACCTGCTCCTATCGAGATTCTAAAGGTATCGCATCACCACTTTCCAACCGCCGAGATGCTCCATCTCTACGGCACCACCGAGACCTCACCGATCGCCACCATCTTCGCTCACGAAGAACGGCACCTAACAGATGCCAAAGCAGGATCGATCGGCGTTCCTGCCGTCGGGGTTGACCTCGCGGTTCTCGACGCAGACGACCATGAACTCGGCGCAGGCGAGGTCGGTGAGATAGCCATCCGTGGCAACAACGTTATGAAGGGTTACTGGAACCTCCCTGAGGAGTCCGAGCGTGCGCTTCGGTCCGGATGGTACCACACCGGAGATCTCGGAATCGTCGACAACGATGGCTACTTCTTCCTGATCGACCGGCTGAAAGACATGGTGATCTCTGGCGGCGAAAACGTCTACACCATCGAAGTAGAGGACGCACTCTATCGACATCCAAAGGTGCAAGAGGCCGCGGTCTTCGGGGTGCCAGACCCTAAGTGGGGCGAGGCTGTTCACGCCGTCGTCGTGCCTCGTGAGGATGTCACCCCGGAGGAGATTATCGCGTTTTTACGGACCCAACTTGCCGGTTACAAGCTTCCTAAGCAGATCGACTTGCGCCAGAGTCCACTCCCAAAGTCGGGCGCTGGAAAGATCTTGAAGCGTGACCTGCGCGAGCCGTTTTGGATAGGTCACAGCACTCGAATCGGCAACTAGTATGACCCTGGTGACGCCAAGCGGAACTCTAGCGCATCACCTGAAAGGGAGCGAGCTGTGAACTTTGTAGGGAGCGATCTTCTCAGCGTAGACCAGCTCTCAAGGGACGACATTGAACTAATCATGAGTGTCGCGCGCCGGCTGGAGCCGATCGCGCGCCGTGAGAAGGTAACCCGTGTCCTCGAGGGCGCCGTACTAGCAAGCCTCTTTCTGGAGGCGAGCACGAGAACGCGCCTAAGCTTTGGAAGTGCGTTCTCGCGCCTCGGTGGCGCGGTACGTGAGACCGTCGGCCTGACCTTCTCCTCGATGGCTAAGGGAGAGTCGATAGCAGACACTGCTCGTGTGATCAGCGGATACGCCGACATCATGACCATCCGCCACCCTGAAGCGGGATCGGTGGCCCAGTTTGCCGAGGCATCTCTGGTGCCGGTGATCAACGCAGGTGACGGTGCCGCTGAGCACCCAACTCAGGCCCTCCTAGACATCTACACTATCGAAGAGGAGTTCGCCACCCGAGACAAGCAACTCGACGGTGCCCATGTGCTCTTCGTCGGCGACCTCAAGTATGGACGCACAGTCCACTCACTTTTGAAACTCCTCAGCCTCTACGAATCGATGACCTTC
>DAHXNM010000165.1 GCA_027365375.1 Ferrimicrobium sp.
GGACAACGCGTGCAGCGAAACACTGTTCGGTTCACTGAAGGTGGAGCGCCTGCACGGACAACACTTCGCCACACGTCGCCATGCCAAGGATGAAACGATCGCCTGGCTGCTCTGGTACAACCAGTCCCGACTACACTCCACCCATTACCATTGAGATCGTGGAGGGCAGCGTTGATCCTGAGGTGCTTGCCAGGGCGATTGATGCTATCCATGATCGGGGTGGGCGGGCAGCGATGGATGACTTTGGTTCAACACTGTGGACACTCGATGCGCCATTGAAAAGCCTGCCTGGGACGTGATCAAGCTTGACCAGGGGGTTCTGTCCTGGACCAGGGAGCAATGCAGTGGCCTCCAAGAAGAGCTTTCCAGTCGTTGCCCGGATGTTGACGTGTGTTTAGAGGGCATCGAGGCTGTGGATCACCTGCGAGTAGCGGAATTAGTGGGTGCGAACCTACTCCAGGGTTATACGTACGGACACCCGCTCGTCCCACCTGTCCAGCCACAGATAGGGTTTCAAGAGCAGGAGTTCCGGAGTCAGCGAGTAGGTGCGACTCCACGGTTCTCTCCCAGGGGGCATGGTAGGCCGTAGGTTCATATTTGTACTCGTCTTGGTCAAGATCGAAGAGGGATAGATGATGAATGCCTTGATGTGAATAGGGGAGCAACACCCGGAGCGCTACTCCCGCTTTGGGAATGTCTATCCAGTAAGCCAATGGGTTGTCGCCGACGGGTGCCTCTTTTGCGACCAGTGTGAATAAGTGCTCTCCTGCCTAAATACCTTGTTGATAACTGCGATATGTTTAGAGGCGTCCGCAACGCTTTCGAACCAATGGTCGATTACGTCTCCGACCCTTGTTGCTCTTGCCAACACAGAATGGATGCATTTCTCTCCCACAGTTCCTCGGACGTGAATCCTATGCTCGTTCTCTCAGGGAGGCACCGGTCTCTAGCTTAGAATTCGCCAATCTTTGCTAAGGGAGCTGGTGAACCACCAAGGGCATGACCGCTGAGACCCCGGCCTCGCGTAGGAGCGCCGCCGCAATCGTCATCGTCCAGCCGCTCCGATAGGTGTCGTCCACGAGCAGCACAGGTCCGTCAGCCGGTAACACCACGCCTGATTGTAGATGAAGACCGGTGATGAGAGTTTCAACCTTCAGGAGGGACGCGGCGGCGTCTGGTGGACGCGGCCCTGTCACTTCAAGTGCATCGACGATAGCGAGTTTGCCGATTTCAGCGATCCGAGTGGCAAGATCCATGATCATCCGCGGATGATGACGAGAAGGCATAGGGACAATAGCGACAGGTCGTGCAACCCATTGCCTCCGCCATCGACTTAGGACGGAGACAATGCCAGCAACGACCTCACCATCTAGAGGTAAATCGGGACCGGCCATCGCACTAACTACCTCACGCCACTCGGGAGAGTCGGCAAAAGCAAGTGCTCGACCAGTTCCAGCACCAGCAATTCTGCCGCGACGCCCATCGGCCACACCCTTCGGCCAGAGCTTTCTGGGTTCAATGACGATGTCGGCGCCACGTAAGTACACCTGCGCAGCACTAACCGACTCAGCATTGACATCAAATCCCTGCACGGGTAGTTCTTGGGTACAGACCGAGCATCGCCCGCACGGTCCAGGATCGGGGTCGTCGAGAGCTCGTTGCAGGTACTCCATAAGACAGCCGCGTCCGCTGGCGTAGGAGCGCATGAGATCGGCTTCTGTGGCTCGCGCTGCTCGGATAGAGGCCCATTTCTGCTCGTCGTAGACGTAGGGGGCGCCAGTGGATCGCCAACCATCAGGCCCGTGCTCCACCGCGCCCTCGACGGCGATGATCTTGAGCAGTGCTTCGAGACGACCACGGCGTACGCCGGTGATCCCCTCAAGAGTCGGCACGCTCATGGCCTCGCCACTCTCCTCGAGGGTCCCGAGCACCTTCTCGATATTGCCGACGTCCGGGATAGAAGCCGTGGCAAAAAATTCCCAGAGACGTTCGTCGGTTTCGGCCGGCAGCAAGATCGCGTCGGCACGCTCGATCGCTCGTCCCGCTCGCCCAACCTGTTGGTAGTAGGCAACGGGGGAGTCCGGAGAACCGACGTGAATGCA
>DAHXNM010000175.1 GCA_027365375.1 Ferrimicrobium sp.
CCATGGTCGTAAAACCGGCCAGTTGCGAGAGCCTTTGCGTAGCTCACCGAGAAGTGGGGTAGACGTGGGTGTAGTGGCGGTAGGCGGTGGACGATCACACCATCCTCTGGCGAGCTAGCGGCTGGGAATGTATCCTCCCACTCCAGTGTGGTTGATGTCGATGTGATCACCTCAACCTTATGGCCCCTGAGTGCGATCCGGGTCGCGTAGGAACGTACAGCAGCCTCAGCACCTCCGACGATTGCTTGTCCATAGCGTGGTGTGACGAAGACGATATGCATCAGCCGACCTCGACGCCGGTGAGTTGGTGGATGGCGGTCGATAGGCGTCGCCAAACGGCATCGTTCTCAAAGAACTGCACCCTTTGGTGTCCGCGTTCGAGGAGTTGGGTTCGCAAGGGTTCCGACCCTGCAAGCTGAGTGGCGGCGGCGATCGCCAGTGGGTCATGGGGCGGGACTATAAAGCCGGCTTCGCCTACGGTCTCTGGAACCGCCGAGGAGTCGACGGCGACGACTGGCAGCCCAAGCGACATCGCCTCAAGGAGAGGTGCACCAAAACCTTCGTGAAGGGAGGCGGAGACAAAGAGACGGGCAGCGCGATAGTGGTCGGCGAGAAACCTCGCCCGAAGGCCGCCGGTCAGGAAGTGGACCCGATGTGCGATCTCAAGGTCGGAGGCGAGCTGACGAAGTCCAAGGAGGTAGTCGCGGTGAAACGGGCGGCCAATGAGGGTCAAGGAGCTATCCTCGCCGGACAATCTTCGATAGAGAGCAAGGGCGCTAAGAAGCTCTTCTTGTGCCTTGTTTGGAACGAGCCTACCTACAAAGAGCCAGTCCTGGGGGGATCCACGGTGTTCCCAGCTCGTGCGTAGTCGCAGAAGGCGGTCGGTCGTCGGTTCATTGATGAGCTCGTCGTAGTGGGCGAAGAGACCGACGGTGGCGACGGCTGAGGCGCCATAACTTGCGAGCTCTGCGGCATTGAACTCGGAGACCGACAGGCAGCCGATCGCCTGGTGAACGAGTCGCGCAAGTTGTTGTCTAGCGCGTCGCTGTGCGATGGCGGTATCCGGATCCCAGGCAACAAAGTAGTGCTCAGGTGTGATGTTGTGGTAATAGAGCAGGGTCTGCCCTTGCCCGAGTATGGAGGGCGCAAGTGAGGAGAAGTTTGCATAATGGTAGATGAGGAGATCCTGGGGCGCAAGCTGCATATCCTGGACCGGTGTAGCGGATTCAGCTACTGAGCGCTTCATATCCTCGACGAAGATGCGAGTATCTGGGTCGATGGCACTGAGGCGTCGTTGTAGCTCGCGCGCACAGTTTCCAACGGCATCATGGGGCAGGAGCACTGGGACAAACTGATGGATGGTCATGGCTGGCCGATCATCTGTTCAAAGAGTGTTTGATAGCGAAGCTTTAGTGTCTCTGGTTCGAAGATCCGAAGCTGGGCTCGACCACGTTCGATTAGTTCACCTCTAATCGTCGTGTCCTGGGCGAGTAGGTTTGCAGCCATAGCAAACGCGAGCGGATCCTCCTCGTCTAGCAACCAGCCGGCGTTACCGACGGTCTCACCGATAGCAGAGGTGGCGAGTGCTAGCACAGGAACACCAAAAGCAAAGGCCTCAACGAAGGGGAATCCAAAGCCTTCATGCAGAGAGGTACAGGTGAAGAGAGTCGCTCGCTGGTATTCGTTGGCGAGTGCCGTTGGACTCAGGCCAGAGAGCAGGCGGACGGAATCACCCAGGTTGTTAGTGGCGATCTTTGCCTCTATCGCGTGCAGGTAGCTGTCAGAGGCGGTTGAACCCACCAGTGTAAGCGTAGCGCTCTGGTCGAATAGGGTGCGATAGAGAGTGAAGGCCTCTATGAGCCCGAGTTGATGCTTGTTGGGGAAGATCCTTCCTACAAACAGCCAGTTCGAAGAGGGGGAAGAGCTACGGGTCACCTCCTGTGGAAGCTCTAGTAGCGGTGGGGCTACAAGTGGATGGAGAAAGCCGAGTCCGAACAGGTCGGTTGCGTTGTAGCGGGAGACCGTGAACGCTAACTGTGTGGTGCGAGCCAGGCCACCGATCTCTCGTCTCGCCTGCCATAGTATCCGTGCAATCGTGGGTTCGAAGGGTTTGGCGAGCTCATGGGGGGTGACATTATGGTAGTTGAGCAACACGCGAGGTCTATCACGTAACCAGTCGGCGATGCGTGAATTCGTACTCGCCTGATATAGGTACCAGGCCCCTTTTGGAGGCCTACGACGGAGGTTGTGAAATGGTTGGGCGATGTCTGCCAGCGAAGGATCGAACTCATCGGCGTAGATAGCGGTCTCGTAACCTAACTCGCGAAGGAGACTATCGAGTCGTCGAGCGTGGGTTCCGATGGCATCGTAGGTCGAAAAAGAGGGGATGAGCTGCAAGATTGCAGTCAACGATCGAGCCTTGTGACGGCGGTGTCGACATCGATGGTCTCCGTGGTGGAGCGGAAGCCAGCCTCGTCGGCCAGCATCCTCCAGGCGGATGCACTGATCGGCTCCCCACGAATGGCGGCGACCGCCCTGAGTTCAGGAGACGCAGCCAGTATTGAGGGTTCGTGCTGAACTAGCAGGGCGACACCGTCTGCCGCGAGCACCCGTCGAGCCTCGGAGAGCACCCCACGTTTGAACCAAATTGGAGAGCACTCTAGTTCAGCTCCGCGCAGTACTAGTGCCCCGAGGGATCCGTCGGCACAGTGCTCGAGGTGCCATAGCAGTGAACTATTGCGGACGTCAAGGCCACCTTCGGCGGTGTGATCGGCGAGTGCGGGGTCCTCGATCTGTCCGTAGACGAGGTCTGGAAGTAGGGCTGTTAACTCGGCTAAGAGATCATCTCCACCAGCATCGGTGACCAGCATCGGTAGCTCAGTTTGATGGGCCATCAACTGAGCGCGTACCGTCTGCTCGGCGAGCGCGTTCGCGGGGAACTGAGCAGAGGTATGGCCGAGCGAGACCTGGGGCGCGATTCTCGCAAGCCGGAGCTCCTGCTCAGAGAGCCGCAGTTCGAGAGCGTTCAGTAGGCCGACGGTTTCAAACGTGAAGTTGTTGACCTGCTGGGTGACGTAGGTGAGGTACCAGCCTACGCCAGCCTTGATGGCTCGCTTGACGTAGGTCACGCCTGGTCTCTTCGAGTCTGTAGGCACAGCCGTATCGATGTAGGAGGTCGCCTCTACATTGAAGAGCCGATCTTTGGTGGAGTCGAAGCGCAGCCTTGGTTTTAGCTCGTTCACTGCCTGGGTCATTCTCGCCTCTAGCGACGGTGGGATTACTCCACTGCGACGCAACCTGATGACCTCACGCTCAAGACGTTGTCTGAGCTCCGTTGTCTGCGTTTCCAATTCGGCCTCCAGTAGTACTCGTTCGCTAGATCTTAGTTGTGGATTGAGCTAACGAACGAGAACTGAGCTAGTCCGGTTTGTTCAAGACGAGCGCGTAGTCGACAAAGTGGTTACCACTCCTTAGCCGCTCGCCTCTGCTAATGTAGAGTAGGATCGAGGCTGCCTGGACTCGCCGCAACGGCGGAGCCTGAGGTCAAGTTAGAAGCTGAGGGTTCCGATGACTGAGAACATGAGTACGATGGCTGCGGCTAGCAGATCGCAGTGGTGTGGCTGATGCGTCGAGGACTCCACTCCAAGCGGAGAACGTTCGTGCTTCCGTCGGGGCGAACTAGCGCAATGCTGGCTGCAGGCGCGCTGCTTGGTGTTGCTGTAGGCCCATCAAACTTATCTATTTTTTATATTTTCCAGGATCTGATCAATCAGTGTTGTGGCATACATACCTTTCCCGAGAGAAAAGTTCAGCCATTTATTTGT
>DAHXNM010000179.1 GCA_027365375.1 Ferrimicrobium sp.
GTTCGTAACAGGAACCAACCAACCCAATAAGTAAGACACCAGGGAGAACCCCCTTGTCCCCTCTTGCCCGTCCACGGGTTGTGTAGCTTAGAACTCTCCGAATGACGGCTTCAATCTGGCCAATCACCTCAGAACGCTCAACAACTTACCGATTCCTGGTCGATCTTGGTACCGGAATACCGCTTATTTCCGAAGATCCACTTTTCTTTGCACCAGTTGTGGGTTGTCGCTGTCAGCCGACTGGAATGCAGCTATCAACATCGCCAAGCGCGGTAGCGATAGCTGGGTAGTAAGTCACGCTACCGAACGCGACGCAGGAGAGGCCGCATGAGTCCATATACTGCGCAACTAACATTGCCTCGCTTAGGCGAGTCCAAGCGGTGTGCCTCTTTCTATGATTTGCAAGCTCGGTCCTTCAGGGCCGAGAGGTCGACAAACAACTCCTGCATACACAAGTATTGCGCATGAAGCCACGCATTCATTAGCCTCGTGAACGATCAAAGCTCCTACGAAAGGTACTCGTGTTACGCCTGTTACGAGACGCGATCTGGATTGGCAAAGGCTTGGAGGGTTGTCGGCAGCCCTTCCCTAGAGTGCCTCGCGCATGACTACGTCCTTAGGAAGCTCCCAGCTTAAAGTCCTCAGACTCTGGGGCTTGGCGCGGAGAATGGGAAATCCGCCCGAACACTGGTTCCAGAAGTCCGTGATGAGACAACATCCAGACTTCCACCGAGAAGTCGTGCGCGTTCGTGCATCCCCAAAAGACCGAGATGTCCGGAGTGTATCGGGTCTTGAGTATCGGGATCGAAGCCGCACCCGTCATCTGAGACACTCAACGCTAGGCCATGGCTTCGAAAATCGACCCGCACGATCAGCCGGGATGCACCGGCATGACGGATGGTGTTGTGTATAGCCTCCTGGGTAATACGAAAGACCCCAAGTTCGAGGTCGGCGGGAAGACGGACCTCCTTGCCTGATACCTCTAGTTTCACAAATAGGCCAGCCTCGTTCTCCTTCACGTCAGACAGGAGACTCGAGATGGCGGCGACGAATCCCAGTTGATCGAGGGCTGGCGGACGAAGATCGCGGGTGACAGAGCGGAGGGACCCAGCTGCCTCCAGGGCCAAAGCATGGACTTCGACCAAACGAGCCTCCATCTCCCGAGGGAGGTGAGCCGTCTCGGTCAGACTCTCCAAACGGCGCGCGATATGGAGGAAGAGCTGGAGAGGTTCGTCGTGGAGCTCTCTAGCGAGCCTGAGACGCTGGTCCTCTTCGGCTTGCACGACGAGTCGCGCATAATGTGTTGCCCTCCGCTCTCCACTAACCTCTTCGGTAACGTCCTCAAAGATCAACTGTGTGGAGACGCCAGAACCAACCTCCGCCAGAGTTACCACCTCCACCCGATAATCGCAGCCGTCTGGGAGTGACACGATCTGGCCAGCACACTCCGGTAGATTGTACGCAGCGTCACAGAGACTCTCGGCCTGCCGACCGATTGGATTCTCTTCAAATACAGTCTCCGCTGCCGCGTTGGCATCACGGACCACTCTTCTAGCGTCAAGCACCAGAATGGGGGAGCGATTAGCTTCGAAGAGTTGACGGTAGAGAGTCTCAGCTGCGAGGCGTTCTGAACTAAGCTGCGTTATCCGTGCGTGAGCGAGGCGTTCGGACTCTATTCGGTGACCGACCACGACCGCTACTAGCACCACAAGGGCTAGATTCACCAGATCGCTTCCGGCATGTCCTTGGTCGTGCGGAAGAAAAAAGTCTGGCATCCAGAGGAGAATCGCCCATATGGCGGTGGCTGCCGAGCCGGTCAGCCCATAGTGCAAAGCAGCGTACAAGATTGGGATGATCAATAGGGCGACAGGGAGACCAAAAGGGAAGGCGCTACTGGCCGTTGCAAGGCTGATATCGGTAAGCAGGTGTACCCCTGCGATGATCAGCACCGAAAGCTGAAGCACCCAGAACCGACCTTCTCGGAGCGGAGGATGCGCCACCCGGCGAATGATTGAACGGAATTCAGTCGGTGCGGGTTGGTTGACCACGTGTGTCCTAGCGTGCCCCGGTTGCCAACTGGTGGTTGAGCGCATAAAGAGCGGCCTCAGTTCTAGAAGTCACACCGAGTTTGATAAGTAAGGTCGAGACATGACCCTCTACGGTGCGCAGGCCGAGGTGAAGTTCGGAAGCGATTTGTTTGTTTGACATTCCCCGCACTAGCAGATTCAAGACGTCGACCTGGCGTGACGTGAGCGTCGTAGAATCCTCGGTTCCGGGCCCGGGCTGCCATCGGTGAGCAAGGCGAGTGCTGAGTTCCTTGGCCAGAACTAGAACACCGTCAGCCGCCGCCCTCACCGCGTCTGTGAGTTCCCTCGCGGAGGCGGTCTTCAAAAGATACCCAGTGACACCGATCTCTAGAGCCTCGGTGACGTAGGCGTAGTCATCATAGGCGCTCACTACGAGGATCTCGATCTCCGGGAACCGTGCGGTGACTTCACGGGCTAGGGTGAGCCCATTCATTTTAGGAAGATTCACGTCGACAATCACGACATTTGGACGAGTGCGCTCAAGAAGAACTAGCGCCTGCTCAGCAGTTCCAGCCTGTCCAACTACCGTGATATCGTCGTGGCGATCGAGGAGTTGCATCGTTCCCTCGCGTACGAGAACATGGTCCTCGACTATCACCACCCGAATTGGTGCACCCCGTTCTAGCGGAGCGACATCGGTGCGAGATGCGGACTCAGCAATCGGAGGAGATGACCCCGTGTAGGTTGTCTCACGCATAGTGGAAATATCCTCCTAATCACCCTCGCCTAGCCTACGCCTGATCGGCCGTTGCTGCAACATAGCCGCAAGGTCTCTGAGTACTACTCCGAGTCTCTGAAACGGAAGATCCCAACTCCGAAATCGCCTGCGAGACCTACGAACGGGGGCGAGTCCTACCTCTCAGCCTCGGTCGCCAGGCACCCGATCGTTGGATAGTACCTACCCGTGTCTCCAAGGTCAGGATTCTATGTGTTATCCATCTGACCATCCCTTCCTAATCGGCCGCTCCTCCTTACTCGAATGGCTCGGGACAACCCTGGCTCTGAGGGCTTCGCAGCGTCGTACATGTCATAGGTGGGCATCATCACTGGCTGGGAGTTGGCGACGTGCTGCAATGCAAGGGTTGTCATGGTCGACCGCGAGGTCGGCCAGCAGTTAGCAGACGGGGCCTCTGTCCCTCGACTACCACGGCTTGACGCAAAAACGAACTCGTTGAGGTAACTCTGGAGTGAGCGTGATATCCCTGGATCAATGGGACTACGACGTAAGCTCTCCGATACTAGCTCCACGCTGTTCCCAGCAACGGAGTCCGGATTGTGCGATAATTAGTGAACCTCCCCGCCTTTACAGACGGGGCTTCTGGCTCCGCTGTTTGGTTGAGGTTACCTGGCACCGCTCTCATCACGCTACCTCGACCGACTGGTCTAGCACCGATGAATCGGTACTGGTAGATGAGTTTGCTAGCTTCGGCTTGCTTGTCTGAGTTATCTCAGACAAGGCCCGGTTCTGGGCACTACTCAGGGCTTTGGCCTTGCGGCACTGCACCATATGGTGTGCCTCGCGTTGATCGGGTGACCAACGTTCGACAGCCCGGAGATACGTGACTCGGATTGTAGTATCCGGTCTTATGGGTACGTATTCCCCGTATATCGCCTTCTGGAGGATATTAATTGCTGTACGAGCGGGTGGATGCCGAGTTGGCGGCGGCCGAGACGGTCGGAGCAAGGCTCATCACTGTGCTCGACGATGACTATCCAACCAACCTCCGGCTTATCCCTAATCTTCCGCCGTTCTTGTTCATTCGAGGTGAGGTCCGAGATAAGGACACTCGTTCCGTGGCAGTCGTGGGGACGCGTGAAGCTTCTGATGCTGGCATTCGTCGCGCTCAGCGGATGTCGAAGGTCCTGGTTGAACGCGATGTCACGGTCATCTCCGGGCTCGCACGTGGGATTGATACCGCTGCTCATCGCACTGCTATCGACTTTGGTGGGCGGACCATCGCTGTCCTTGGAACCGGTATCACGAGGTGCTATCCAGCCGAGAACCGAGAACTCGCTGAGGAGATCGCCATCCATGGTGCGCTTGTCTCACAGTTCTGGCCGACCCGCTCGCCGGCACGAGACACCTTTCCTCGCCGCAACGTTGTCACGTCCGGACTCAGTCAGGGTACCGTCGTCATCGAGGCGTCCAGCACGTCTGGAGCCAAGATGCAGGCACGCCTGGCCCTGGAGCACGGCAAGAAGGTCTTTCTCATCCAGTCGCTCGTTACGGACCAGAAGTGGGCACAAACGTACGTGCAGAAGCGTGGAGCGATCGAGGTTAGTGATGTCGAGGAAGTTACCCGGCATCTGGCGTCGCCCGACAGGGTCCGCCGGGCGCAAGAGCAGCGTCAGCAGCTCACTCTCTCGCTCTTGTGAGGCAGAATGGCGAATCTGATCGAGTAGCCTGTCGGCCCACCGCTAGGCTTTCCGAAGTGTCCAGAGTGCACATACCTGCGCGGTGGGCCTCCACGAGTATGTCTCACATGTTCGAGCAAGTCGTTCGAGAACGTTACTGCGACAGCGTGCTCGGTGTTCAGCCAGATCATGGAGAATGGTTCATGTCCAAACTGGCTCTGTAAGGATCCGGCACGCCGAATCAGGAGGATTCAGGCGATTGCCTATAGCTCTGCGAGCTTCGGGAGACGATCCTCCGATACAAGTACACGAACAAGACCGGTTGGTCCCTCATTTTTGGTCGTCTACTCGTTGCCTGGCTAGATCAAAACAGCCGGTGCTGTCCACCCGACCTGATCATTGCGAACCCGACGTACGTTGGTAGCGACGGTGCATCATTCGGTCACACGGAACGCGTCATCGAGGCAGCAGCGACCGAGGACGTGCTCGGCGAGTGGCCGTTCGACGTCGAACCACAGCGGACGCTCATGAAGACGCGCGCGACGGCTGAGTCGGTAAGCAGGTCTGCAGCTGCGAAGCGGGCGGCAGCGACGGAACTGCGAACCGCACTGGATATCCCCGACGCCACCCGAACTCGTGGCCGCCGCATCCTGGTGTACGACGATGTGTGTACGACGGGGAGCCAACTTGATATCATCGCCGGATACCTCATGGATGAAGGTGACGCAACCGAGGTCGAGGGCATCGTCATGGCGCGGGCCCCTTGGAGAACTACCACGTAGCTCCGCGCCGTCTGTAGGTAGACAGCGCGTGAAATCCATGACGGCTGTCTCGCGCAGATGACGGCTGCAGGGCAGCCTATGCGTCGAGTGAACCCTGAGGGGGTCAAATCGCTGTTTGATGATTGATTCTTCGCATATTTGATCGTTGTCAATTGTTGGTGATAGCTAGTGTCGATTCTTTGGTTCCAATAAAGGGAGATGGAGGTGTCTGGACACGTGCGATGCCGGTGGGTGCATAACATGAGAGAGCAGCAGGTTAGTCCTAGACGCCTCATCGACCCAAGCCCACTTCTCCCCCACGACGACCGGGGAGAAAGGGATCGCCAAACCGCCGGAGTCGCGATTGAGCTTCAGCTGATATTTTTCGAGATTCTGGAGCGAACCCATGCCAAAGAGACCGAGCTGAATGCTGCCATCGCTTGGAAAGACCCTGACTTTGCAAGCGAGAGTCGCTCTGGTTTGGATACAGCCCTGCGGGTATGTTATTGCCCCAGCGAGCGTAGGAGCATCTTTGCCTTTATCATCGTAACCAGACTCAGTTCGAATCACCCGCAAAGACGAGCTGCGAAGCGGGGTTACAGCGTGTCTAAAGGAAGACACCTACCCCCAATCCGTTCGGGCGCTGCCGTATGCTGGCAACTCATCCTGACAACGTCACAGCACTCTCTATTGGGCGATATTCGCACGAGTGGAGCTCAACACCTTAACAGCCTTTGCTGCGACGAGTGGGCTGAACTGTGCCACCACAGACCCGATCAACGCAAAACCTATCAACTGTTTGTCGGTCGCATAACCGAAGAGCAATGGGACCATCGCGAGTGCGAACACCGGTCCAATCTGCTTCTTCAAGACAGTCGACCCGACGTACGCAACGAGAAGAGAGACGACGACTACGTATGGATCATGTGTCAAAAGCAATAGGCCGATAGATAATTCAAACGGAGTCACCAACCAAATCATCGTAATGATGTCGTCGAGCACCGGATGAGTTCTCGAGAGATGTTGAGCGCGTTCAGACATCGCCACCAACAGTGGAGGCACCATGAGCAGCGGACTACCAAATATCGCCATCATGAGCAAAGCTACGACCAGCGATCCAACAACCTTGCCAACATGCTCGAGTTCCCAGGACATGGCGCGATCGCGTCTAAAGCTCGGCCTGAGCAACACCAATGCTACAAGGGCCTCGATGCCCATGAGCGTGGCAACCGCTACCGGATACCACCATGAATGAATATCCAGGTAGATCGGTAAAAGCCCCGCAGATAACGCAGGCAGCGCAGGCACCTTCAGTATCACCAGGCCGGTGAACACCACCCCAAGTGCAAGAGGGATCTTCAACCAGATCGGGGCATCCAGATACATCGACATACCGAGCCCAAAGATTGCTGCAAGCACAATGTATGAGTAGAACGGAATAAGTTGGTCGAGCCAAGCTCGATTCCGGAAGAATAGCAGTCCTGAGCCAACGGCACCCATCTCCGGTACTAACGCTGCCGACTGATGGAAAAAGTGTACAGCGATAACCATCGAGACTGCGATACTGATAACAACGGCTGCCGCTGCGCCCTTGTGATGTATTGCGTGAGTCATAAGTTGTTTCATATCTATCACTTTAGTAGTAACCCAACCAATCACCATCCAGGGCAGGTAGTGTCATCACACGAATAGCGTTTGCGTGGGAAAGACCGCTATAGGCATAGTGATCAAGTTCCTGTAGCTCGACAGTGAGTTCGCAACCCTTCATGTCATCCCAGTGCATCCCCCTTGCGATCTTTACCAACCCGTTAGATCTGAGCCCCATATGCGACGGGGATCATGGGAGCAAAATTAGGCCTACTACCTGCCGTGCTAAGAATCATCGGTGTTCGGTTTCAGCCTCGCGTTAGGCAGGACGGACCTCGAGTCGATACGTGGTGTCGATAGACACTCACGAATAGAAGCTAATGCATTTGCGTTCGAGCCAGATAGTCTAGTACGACCGTTGAAGTTAGGATGTGGCGAGCACCTACGCGCCAACTGCTCCAGATGCGGTTACCATGCGACATAATTCTCGCTTCGTATCCATTACTTACGGTCATATTGCGATGAAATATATAACAACACTTATACCATGAATGAACCGGCGACTCTGTAGCCTTGGCGAGGATTGGCGAGGGCGAACTTACGTAAGATCTCGATGATCTCGGCGTCGACGTTCTCTTTGGGTTTTGCTACCTGCCTCTGGGTAGATCTTGGTTGACCGGTGACCCTGCAGGCTCTTCGCTCGCAAGACCTGCGAACCGCAGGCGCTTACAGCTTCACAGCGCTGCGCCTGCGATCCGGGGTTAGAAGTTTCCCGCGAGCCTTCATCCTTTAACATGGCTTTGTCGAGAGTGAGATCAGCCACCATGATCTTGAGCCTTCGGTTCTCTGCTTCGAGTTCCTTCAAACGTTTGGCATCATTGGCCTTCATTCCACCATAA
>DAHXNM010000182.1 GCA_027365375.1 Ferrimicrobium sp.
CTTCCGATCTTCATCCCCAGCCAAGGCGTGTGCCAGTTCTACAACGCCGAGCGCGAGTCGCTTCGAATGAGACACGATGATGACGCCTGTGGTCATGGAACTTGGGCTCGAACAGTATCAGCGAGTGCCTGGAACCAGAGCGCAGTCGAGACTGATCCAGGGTCTACGTGCCCGATGCTACGCTCGCCGAGGTAGGCCGCCCGACCTCGCCTGGCCATCAATTCACGAGTCGCATCCGACCAACCCTTAGCATGCTCTGCCAGTGCAACAACGATCTCCTCGCCGCTCTCCTGGGCCTCAGCACTAGCACGAAGCTCCGTCATGGCAGGAAGGAGGACGTCCATCATGGTCTTGTCTCCGACCACCGCCTGCCCTCGTTTCGAAAGCGCCTCAACAAAGGTGTCAAGGGCATCGATAAATCCAGACCACTCCACAACGGTGGCGTCGGGGAGGGCTATGGAGAACTTCAGCATTCCAGAGCCCCATAGTGCGCCTGAGGCACCGCCAACGGTGCTCATAAGTGTCATCCCGACCAGCTTCGCATCGGCGCGCAGACTACCTTCCGGGCCAGCATCGAGCGCCTCCACCACCTTGCCGAGGCCTCGATCCATATTCGAGCCATGATCTGCATCACCAATCGCGGCGTCAAGCTCATTGAGGGCCGTCTTGTTTGCATGAACCAACTCAGCAAAACGGCGCCAGAGCTGACGAAATGCCACCTGATCCATAGAAGTCATTCTAATGCTTCACAACTTTAAGTGCCGGGGTGTCACATGCGGCGTTCAGCAAAGTCGACCTCTCCTGATCTAGGCGCAACAGCGTCAACGAGGCACCTGCCATCTCGAGGGAGGTCATAAACTCGCCCATCAACACCTTCTCCAAGGAAAGCTTCGATCTCTTCGTCAGATTCGCAAGATGCCCGGACATGATGGCCAACTCAATAGCAGGAGTTGCCCCCATAGAGTTGACCATCGCCGCGACCCGTTCGCCGTCACCAAGCGAGAGCTCCGCAACCAGACGGTGGTAGAGCGATGCCGTGAGCTCGGATGCACTCATCATTGGCACTCGTTCGATCCCGGGTTCGCCATGAATGCCAATACCCATCTCGATCTCGTTTTCGCCAAGTTCAAAGGTGGGTTTTCCATTCGCAGGAACCGTGCACGACGTCAAGGCGCATCCCATCGAGGCGAGATTGGCGACAACAGCGTCGGCTACTGCCTTGACCGACGAGAGATCTGCGCCCTCCTCGGCAGCTGCGCCAGCGATCTTATGTACAAAGACGGTCCCTGCAATCCCACGACGCCCCGTCGTGTAGAGCGAATCCTGAACCGCTACATCATCATTTACCAAAACCACTTCAGTAACGATGCCATCGGCGTCGGCGAGCTCTCTGGCAATGTCAAAGTTCATCACATCACCGGTATAGTTCTTGACCACAAGCAAAACGCCGGCACCCCGATCAGCCGCCCGGATGCCCGCATACACCTGATCGGGGGTAGGAGAGGTAAACACCTCTCCCGCTACCGCCGCATCGAGCATCCCGTAACCGACGTAGCCACCGTGAGCGGGTTCGTGTCCCGACCCTCCGCCGGACACAAGCCCGACCTTACCGCTCTCTTTAGGCTTGTGCCGAGCAAGCACCATCGTCCCCTCCACACGCTTGAGATACTCAGGGTAAGCCACCACCATGCCATCAAGCGCCTGATCGACGATCGTATCGACCGCGTCAATGATCTTTTTCATCGCGAACACCTCACTGCTAGTATCGGACTGTTATGACCGGACTGTTTACCATTGGATTCAGCTCTACTGCTCGATCCAGCTCTTCGAACGCCCGACTGCACGATTCCAACCCGCGACCAGCTCATCGCGACGAGACGCAGTCATCGACGGATAGAACAGAGCATCACGTTGCCATACCTGTGTTAAGGGTTCGAACCCCTCCCACACTCCAACGGCGAGCCCTGCCAAGAAGGCTGCACCCATGGCTGTAGTCTCAGTCACCTTCGGGCGTTCTACGCGTACGCCAAGGATATCGGCCTGGAACTGTGCGAGAAAGCTGTTGTTAATCGCTCCTCCATCAACACGCAAGACGTCAACCGCCTGTTGGCTGTCGCTTCGCATCGCCTCAAGCACATCACGAGATTGATAGGCAATCGACTCGAGAGCTGCCCTCACGACGTGTGCCCGATTCGATCCTCTGGTCAATCCCACGATGGTGCCACGCGCGTAGCTATCCCACCAAGGAGCACCCAGTCCCACAAAAGCTGGGACAAGGTACACGCCGCCAGTGTCTGGGACCGATAGTGCCAACGCCTCAGTCTCCTCTGCCGTCTTGATCAGTTGGAGTTCGTCGCGGAGCCACTGGACTACCGCCCCCGTGATAAAGATCGAACCCTCAAGCGCGTATGTAACCTTATGGTCTATCCCCCAAGCAAGCGTCGTTACCAATCCGCGCTCCGAGGCCACCGGTTCGCTGCCGGTGTTCATCAGGAGGAAGGAGCCGGTACCATAGGTGTTCTTAGCCGAGCCGGGCGTGTAGCAACCCTGTCCGAAGAGAGCAGCCTGTTGATCGCCGGCGATGCCCGCAATGGGAATCGATCGACCAAGCCAACTCTCATCTACTTCGCCCAGAACGCCGGAGGAGTCAACCACGGTTGGACACATCGAGCGGGGAATATTCAACATCTTTAGAAGCTCATCATCCCAGTCGAGATCCCGAATGTTATAGATCATGGTACGAGAGGCATTCGAATAGTCGGTCACATGTAGCTTTTGATGCGTCAGCTTGTTGATCAACCAGGAATCGATAGTTCCAAAGACGAGATCACCCTTTTCGGCTAGATCTCGAGCGCCTGGGACATTATCGAGAATCCATGCT
>DAHXNM010000188.1 GCA_027365375.1 Ferrimicrobium sp.
CCATGGCGAGTACCGCGACAAAGCGTTCCGGAGTCAAGACACCGATATCGGCAAACAATGCCGTTAACTCGTTGGCACACCGCGCAGCCGCACGTGTTGGTGTGATGCCAGCATCGATAGCAGCCCGGAAATACGGCCAGCATTCATCGGTGATGATGGTCTCACGAAGGTCATCACGCAACTGGGGCAGGATCGTCACGACATCACCACGCCGCTTGCTCGGAAGTTCTGGGAGCTGTGCTCGACGCTCCTCAATCAGGGTGAGGTCAGGGGCTACTGGCGGTAGATCGGGTTCGGGGAAGTAGCGGTAGTCATTGGCCTCCTCCTTCAGGCGTAGGGCTCCAGTCAACGAACGCTCCTCGTCCCAGAAGCGCGTCTGTTGGATCATCACCCCCCCATCCTCATAGAGCTGCACCTGGCGGCGACCCTCAAACGTCAGCGCACGCACTAACGAACGAAGGGAGTTCAGGTTCTTGATCTCTACTCTTGTCCTAAATTGCGTCTCACCAATCGGACGCACTGAGACGTTGGCATCGACTCGTAGAGATCCCTCCTCCATACGCCCATCGCTTGCGCCGACCGCCACCAGGATGGCACGCAGTTCAGTCACGTACTCCTTGGCCTCCTCCGGATCGCGAATATCGGGAGCAGAGACGATCTCAAGCAGTGGAACGCCTGACCGGTTATAGTCGATGAGCGAATACGCAGCGGACTCAATGCGTCCATGTCCCCCGCGGTGGACTAATTTGCCGGTGTCCTCCTCAAGGTGGGCTCGTTCGATACCGATCACGCGTCCTGAGGGTAGCTCGAGGTGTCCATTGGCATTGATAGGCACATCGTACTGCGAGATCTGATAGTCCTTGGGCATGTCAGGGTAGAAGTAGTTCTTCCGATGAAACTGACTGCGTTGGATCGTAGCGTTCAGTGCTAAGCCAACTCGAATGGCAAAATCAACCGCCTGCGCGTTCATGACCGGAAGACTCCCGGGCAACCCGAGACAGACGGGACAGATCGACGTATTGGGTTCCTCACCAAAGGCGTTCGGACATCCACAAAATAACTTACTCTTGGTCTTGAGCTCCGTATGGACCTCTAGACCGATCACATACTCCCAACCCTCGGCCGGCCCGGTTGTCGCTCGCTGGGTCAACGTAATCCCTCCTCGACGGCGTAGGCTCCACGAAACAGTAGCTGCTCTGAACGAGCAGGACCAAGCAGTTGCACGCCGATCGGTAGGCCATCGGAGTCGACCCCAGCCGGAATGGAGAGGGCGGGATCACCCGATAGGTTGGAAGGTATCGTGCAGATGTCTGATCGATACATCTCCACCGGATCCGCCGCGCGCTCGCCGATACGAAAGGCCGTTGTCGGCGAAGTAGGGCTCAAAAGCAGATCAACACTCGTATATGCACGATCGAATGCGGCGCGAACCAGCGAGCGTACCCGCTGGGCGGTGACGTAAAATGCATCGTAGTATCCAGCCGATAATGCATAGGTTCCCAACATGATTCGACGCTTGACCTCAGGTCCAAAACCCTTCGTCCGAGTCGCAATCATCATCTCCTCTACAGTGGCTCCCGACTCACGGAGTCCATAACGGACACCGTCATAACGGGCCAGATTGGACGAGGCCTCAGCTGGAGCCACAACGTAGTAGGCCGCAAGACCGAAGGCAAGCTCGTCAAGTCTGATCTCGGTGAC
>DAHXNM010000199.1 GCA_027365375.1 Ferrimicrobium sp.
CCATGGAGAGACATCGCTGGATTTCGTGTTCAAGTAGCCCATCGCTACTGGGATACCGAATGGAGCGAAGTCGAGCAGACGATTATCGAGGACTTGCCCATTCTTCGCAACGCCATCTCGTCTATCGAAAGGACCGATGACCAATAATCACTAGGGACTGAACCGAAGCTTTCGCAATGTTTACACCTACTCCCCCGACACCCGTGCTAGACCGAACAGCTCAGTCGCCGGCGTATCGTGTCTCTCGTGCATCGGCCGATCAGCAACACCACTGCCGACGGCGAACACACTTTCTTATGGACGGCCCCCTGTCTCCGGTAAGCTCGTATGCGTAACCGGCACATCCGCAGGTTTTGGGTTCGAATCCCAGGGAGCGCACCTGTTCAGGGGTTATTCTCGCTTGTATGAAGAAAACTCGGCCACATTTCTGCCTATGTCGTGCAATTGGTTACGAGCCTAACTCCTGAAACCCATCAACCCTAACTCCTGAAACCTCTCAATTCCAATCCTGGAAGTGAAGAACCCTAACTCCTGAAACTGGAGAACTCTGACCCCTTTAAGTGGTTCATCGGTGCAACGAATCGGCCATACTCGTCCATAGTGGACGGCCCCTTGCTTTCGGTCCAGCTCCTATGCGAGCCGGCACCTTGTAGGTTGTCCTCTAGCAGTCATGCGGTCGCGGATGCCAGTTGTTTTTGGCACCGTCTGCGCACGGCCAAACCAAACACTGCCGTATCGAGCTGTACAATCTACCATCGAAATGATGGACAGTAAACACATCTCTCCTGTTCAGGCTGGGTGGAATAGAGAAGATAAATAGGTTAGTGCTTGGTTTCGCCTCCACTTTCCTCAAGCCTCTCACCCTTACGGTGGATCAGATAGGTTTCACCAGTCCGCACCAAAAGGTGTGGGTTTCGCTCGGGAGAATCGTGAACTCTTGCTCCGCAGCGTGACGACCAAGTCAGGGACCGAGACTCGAGCAATTGCCCATACTTGGTTAGGATCGATACGATGGTAGTGATGCGCGAGCAATATGCGTAGAGCGGATATGTCACTCCATGGGACTCCGGGGTACTCGGCAATAAACTCGTCTGAGAGCGCACGTGTCGCCTCACCGATGATTTCGAGTAGGCGTTCGACTGCGCGTAGGCGAATACGCCCGTCATCATCGTCGGATGGCCCCATGGCGACTATCACCGCAAGCTCTTCGACTGCATCAAGTATGTCCGCGACGCGGTGTTCATCATTCCTACTCAAATTGGGATGGCGTCCCGCTTGATATGCTCATCCCGACTCATTAGCCCTTTGGCTGCCACGACATCCACCGACGTGCCTAGAACGCCTGCGATCGCTTCTTGAAGATGAAGTAGGTCAAAGAGAGTACTTTGTTCGTCGAAGTCAACTAACAGATCAACGTCGCTCTCGGAGGTCTCTTCTCCGCGGGCGACTGATCCGAAGACGGATACGCTGTGCCCGTGATGTTCTCGAACGAGACGATCGATCTCATTGCGGTGAGACAACACCAAGTCAAGCAGCACTCCCATGCTCTCCAGAATAGTACTGCCATGCGAGATACTCTCTCGGGTCTTGTTCTTACGCAACTGAGCGAGCAAATACTCGAAGATCTCCCGCAACCACAGCCGGTCGCCGTAGAAGAGATCGATTGCGAAGCGGTCCCACTCACGTCTACCACCTCCGACGTGGCCTCCTGGACGATGCTACGGGTGGACTGACAATCGGCTGACATACCACGCCGTTCTCCCCAACTTTTCACCCAACAACTGTGCCCGAAGGTGTCCGACTGAGTCCTAGTGGACGGCCCCTTGAGCCCGGTGACAACGCAGATCTCTAGCGCACTTGGTTCGTAACTGAACCCAAACAACCTGACAAGTGAGACAAGAGGGAGAACCCTTTGACCCTTCTTGTCCGTTCACGGGTTGTGTAGCCTAGACCTCTCCGATTGACGGCTTAAATCTGGCCATACACCTCAGAACGCTCAACAACTTGCCGATTCCTGGTCGATCTTGGTACCGGATTACCGCTTATTTCCGAAGATCTGGCAATCATGCGTCATGCTGCCGTACCACGACGCGATCTTGAGGATCTCTATCGCCGAATGGTATTCAATCTGCTCGTGGGAAATAGCGACGATCATCTGCGCAACCATGGATTCCGGCGTAGCGATGCCGGTTGGGAACTCTCACCGGCCTATGAGATGAATCCAAATCCTAACTTCCATGGTTTTCTCACCACGAGTGTCGCGGTCGACAGTCGCCAAGCTGATATTGGTGCGATTATTGAGGTTGCACCATACTTCCACTTAGCCGAAGCCAATGCCCGTGCGATTATTACGGCAACACATCTCGCAACGAAAGACTGGAGGATGGTGGCGCAATCATACGGGATCCGAACAGAGGAGCTAGACCGCATGGAGCAAGCATTCGAGTCGGAATACCGGTCGGAAGCTAGGGCACTTGGCGATGGTGAGCCCGTTCCTCCCCACAGACGACGTTGAGTCCGCTCCTCTCCCGCGATACCCTCCATGCCCTTAACCCAACTTTCGATTGACCCCCCAAAACTGGGCCAAAACAGGGACAGGTGGGGCTGATTTGGGCTTTATTTGCGCTGTTTTGGCCCTCTTTGAGGGGTGAAACGAGAGGATTCCCTGGTCAGGGGGTTGGGGGGTTTTTGAATGTAGTGCCCTAAGGAATATTACTAGTGCTATATAGGCCTTAACAGGGTATAACAGCTGGTATGCTTAGCATTTATGTTCA
>DAHXNM010000203.1 GCA_027365375.1 Ferrimicrobium sp.
AGCTCCGGTTTTGCGGTCCGAAATTTTGCTGACTTCGCCGGAGTGCTCGCTGAAGTATCTAGAGTGTTGAGGCCGGGTGGTGTGGTTGGAATTTTGGAGGTAGCAACACCGAAGAGCAGAGTGGTGCGTGAGCTTCATGGATTGTACTTTGGATCGCTCGTTCCTTTGATCGGTGGCCTTATCTCATCCGATAAGAACGCCTATCGATATCTCCCACAGTCGGTTACGTATTTGCCATCTGATGAGCGCTTTGTTGAGCTCTTTGAGAAGAGTGGATTTATGGACTTGAAGCGTATCGTTGTCGGCCTTGGTGCGGCTCAGCTTCTGATTGCAAAACGGAGAGGCGTGTGAGGTTTCTTGCCGGTTTGTCAATGGTCGGATCGTTTGGAGCGGGTCTTCTCTTTGGATTCATCACGAGTCTTGAGACCCATCACATCCCCTTTCAGCTCGTAGAGGCTGCAGGCAGTCTCTACCTGGGTGTCGGGCAGCCGGTCACGTCTTTAGCTGACTCCGACACAAGCGAGCCCGGGCCGTCTTTTTTATCTAGTGGTTTTCTTGTCGCCGAGACATTTGAGGTTCGAAGCTACCCCGTCGTTCTGGTAGCGGGTAGGGATCGCCTCGAGGTTGATGTCTATGAGGCGCACCCACGTGCTGCATCTGAACTCGGTATTTTTGGGCTCGCCGCCGATGTGCGCATAGTTGCCGGTGGTGCCCTACTCCAAGGGGATCGCATCCATGACGTTGGCGCTACGTCGCGCCGAATTCAAATTGCGAAGCTCGCTATCGAGCAGGGACAGCTGACCAAGCTTGTTGTCACTGGGCACGCAACGCAGGGGGTGAGCGACAGATTCTCTATTGGTGGTGCCCTTTCTCGATTAAAGAAAGCTCATCCTGGGAGTCATCTCTACTACGTTGATGGCTTCTTTGGCGCCTCTCCGGAGTTGGTGGCTGCGAAGTCAGGCAACTTGCTCACGCTCCGCCCGCTTGCCGGAACTGCCTTGAGGGGCGGTCAAGTGTCGCTGTTGAACTCCTCAAAAGACCTATTCGAGCATCGGCTTATGGTGGAGCAGCTGTGCGACGATCTGGGGGGCTTTGTCAAAGAGCTAGACAGGCCCGCGCGGCCCGTGCTTTTTGACGCTGGTCGTCTGATTCATCTGGCTACGCCTATGCGAGGACAGCTTCTCCCTGGAGTCACGCTCGCAGACGTGGTGCTAGCTATCGCCCCAACAGCCGCCGTTTCAGGTGTCCCACGGATCAGTGCCATCGAGATCTTGCGTGAACTGGAGCTCTTCCGCGGTAAGTACGCCGGGATCGTTGGTATCACAGACTCATTTGGAGATGGTGAGGTCTATCTCTCGATTCGAGGGGCGACCATCGTAGATGGTCATTTGGATCTGGTTGCTGGAGCTGGGATTGTTGCAGACTCACAGGTTGATGCGGAGGTAGCTGAGATCGAGGCGAAGATCGATGTGGTCACGCACGCGCTGAGCGCCCGTTAAGGTGGATAGGTATGCCTGATATTCTCAGAGTGCAGGGTGCCAGAGAGCACAACCTCAAGGATATCTCGGTAGATATTCCGAGGGATAGGCTCATCGTGTTCACCGGCCTCTCCGGCTCTGGAAAGAGTTCGTTAGCTTTTGACACCATTTTTGCCGAGGGCCAGCGACGCTACGTAGAGTCACTCTCGTCCTACGCACGTCAGTTTCTTGGATTGATGGAGAAGCCTGATGTCGACTTTATCGAGGGCCTCTCTCCAGCCATCTCGATCGACCAGAAGACTGCCTCTCATAACCCACGCTCCACTGTCGCGACCGTAACTGAGATATACGATTACCTTAGGTTGCTCTTTGCTCGGATAGGGCACCCTCACTGTCCACAATGTGGTCGCGAGGTATCTCAGCAGACCCCACAGGAGATCGTTGATCTCATCTCTTCGACTTTTGATGATCGTCGGGTTATGATCGCCGCTCCCTTGGTACAGGAGCGCAAGGGCGAGTACCAGGCGTTACTCGATGACCTAACCAAGCAGGGGTTCGCTCGCGTGATGATCGACGATGAGCTCGTTGAGCTCAGTGATCGCAAGCAAGTTACCCTTGAGCGCTACGAAGCTCACTCCATCTCGGTGATAGTCGATCGTCTGCGAGTGAGCCCTACGGATGCTCGACGCTTGATCGAATCGACGGAGACGGCGCTCGCGGTGGCCAACGGTCGCGTGGACCTGCTTGAGGTCGATGATGATCGTCAAGTCGTACGCACAGAGCGATACTCTGAGGAACTTGCCTGTGTAGTTTGTGGGATCTCGCTTGGCAAACTCGAGCCGAGGAACTTCTCTTTTAACTCTCCGTTTGGCGCCTGTCCGGTCTGTTCTGGTCTGGGTATGCGTTTTGAGGTCGATGAAGAGCTAGTGATGCCTGATCCATCGCGATCGTTGCTCCAAGGGGCAGTAACCCCGTTTACTGCACTTCGTGCCGACTACCTAGAACATATGCTTGAGCGAGTCGCCAAAGAGTACAAGATTCCGCTAACCAAGCCGGTGGGTTCTCTCAGCGAGGAGCAGCGCAAAGTAATCCTATATGGGGTCGATGACAAGGTCCTCCATGAGTACGTTGATCGTCGTGGTCGTGAGCGCTCCTACAGTTTCACCTACGAAGGTGTCGTCAACTTTTTGAAGCGCCGCCATGGTGAGGTGGAGACCGAGACCACACGGGCGATTATTGAGTCTTTCATGCGCCAGGTGCCGTGTGAAGGGTGTCAGGGCACCAGACTCAAGGCGGAGGCGCGTGCAGTGACCGTCGATGACATCTCTATAGATCGCCTAGTTGCGCTGCCGATAGGTGAGGCACTCGATCGACTCGAGCACTTCAGCCTCGACGCGCGTGAGCGCCAAATCGCAGTCCAGATTCTCAAGGAGATCTCTGCTCGATTAAGATTTCTGGTCGATGTAGGACTCGACTATCTCACGCTTTCACGTAGCGCAGCGACGTTGTCAGGTGGCGAAGCACAGCGAATCCGCTTGGCCTCGCAGATTGGATCCGGGCTCGCTGGCGTTCTCTACGTACTCGATGAGCCATCCATCGGGCTCCACCAACGTGATAATCATCGACTTATCGATACGCTTGTAAAGCTGCGCGATCAGGGGAACACAGTCATAGTTGTCGAGCATGACGAGGATACGATCCGCGCTGCCGACCACGTTATCGACTTTGGGCCGGGGGCCGGCGAACACGGTGGACAGGTTGTCTTCGAGGGCAAGGTCAAAGATCTGCTGCGCTCTAAGTCATCGCTGACCGGTGCCTATCTGTCTGGAAGGCGAAGTGTAGCTGTCCCCGAGGTGCGCCGTATCCCTGAGCGTGGGTCTATCACCGTTCACGGTGCTCGTGAAAATAATCTCAAGGATATCGACGTAGCCTTCCCTCTTGGCGTCTTCACCTGCGTTACCGGAGTAGCGGGCTCTGGTAAGTCGTCACTTGTTAACGAGATCCTCTTCAAGGCCTCAAGGGCTGAGGTCAATCGTTCACGCGATATACCCGGTAGGCATAAGGGGATTACCGGGCTCGAGTTGATCGACAAGGTAATCGACATCGATCAGTCGCCTATTGGGCGTACTCCAAGGTCTAACCCGGCCACCTACACGGGGATGTTCGATCACATTCGAAAGCTGTTTGCGGAGATGCCTGAGGCTCGGGCTCGTGGGTACAAGCCTGGCCGTTTCTCCTTTAACGTCAAGGGTGGTCGCTGTGAAGCGTGCAGCGGAGAGGGCACCAACCGGATTGAGATGAACTTTCTGCCTGACGTCTTTGTGACCTGCGAAGCCTGCAATGGTGCTCGTTTTAACCGCGAGACGCTAGAGATTAGTTACCGTGATCATTCGATAGCCGATGTTCTTGCCATGTCGATTGAGGATGCTCGCCAGTTTTTTGCCAGACAGCCGCCGATCGTGCGACACCTGGTGACGCTCGACGAGGTCGGCCTTGGCTACGTCCGACTCGGACAACCTGCTACAACCCTGTCTGGAGGAGAGGCGCAACGAGTAAAGCTCGCCAGTGAGTTGGCTAGGAGATCGACCGGCAAAACTCTCTACATACTCGACGAACCCACTACTGGTCTGCATTTCGAAGATGTTCGCAAACTGCTAGTGGTTCTACATACCCTTGTCGATCAAGGCAACACCGTTGTCGTTATTGAGCACAATCTTGATGTTATTAAGACAGCGGACTATCTCATCGACCTCGGTCCTGATGGAGGTGAACGCGGCGGGCAGATCCTAGCTACTGGTACCCCCGAAGAGGTGGCATCCGCCTCGGTCAGCTACACCGGACAGTTCCTAGCGCCTCTGCTGCATCGTGATTGAGCGGCCAAACAAAGCCTCGATTCCAGACCAACCAGGTTCGTATCAATTTCGCGATGCTGAAGGGAGGGTGGTCTATGTTGGCAAGGCGAAGTCACTACGAAACCGATTGTCGAGCTACTTCGTCTCTCCAGAGACGCTGCCCGGGAAGACGCGAGCGATGCTGGCGGTGGCTGAGTCTGTAACCTGGATCACGGTTGCGAGCGATGCAGAGGCATTCATGCTTGAGTACTCGCTGATTAAGGAGCACCATCCTCGCTACAACATCAGGTTGCGTGACGACAAGAGCTATCCTATGATCGCTGTTACCACCAACGAGGAGTGGCCACGCGCTATGTTGGTGCGAGGAGCACGTCGCTCCAAGGTTCGTTATTTTGGCCCATATGTGAGTTCTGGTGCGGCACGAGAGACTCTTGATCTGCTGCTACGGGCGTTACCGTTGCGAAGCTGTTCGCCAGCCAAACTCTCCAGGCACACCCGTGATGGTCGGCCGTGCCTGTACTACCATATCGGCAGATGCGTGGGGCCGTGCATCGGTGCCGTTACTCGTGCGGAGTATCGAGATATGGTTGAACGCGTATCACAGTTTCTCGGTGGGCAAGGGTCCGAGCTCGCCAGCGGGATCGAAGCTAAGATGCGCCAGGCTGCTCGGGACCTCGAGTTTGAACAGGCCGCGAGGTATAGGGATCAGCTAGAGGCGATCACAAGCGTTCTCGAGCGCCAAGAGATGGTCATCAGTAGCGATGCAGACATGGACGTATTTGGCTTTAGTGCAGACGAGCTAGAGGTGAGTCTGCAGGCGCTGCGAGTGCGCTCTGGTCGCGTCGTCGGCACCAATGGCATCGTCGTCGATCTGGTTGAGGACTTCACTCAGGAGGAGATGCTGACACGGGTCTTGGAGCTCTACTATGCAGAGAAGGCCTTCGACTATCCGACGAGGGTAGTCCTTCCTGCTCCAATAGCTGATCAGGAGCGTCTAGAACATCTGCTCACTGAGCTATCTGGCAGGAGGGTGCGGTGTGGCGTTGGGCAGCGGGGAAGACCTCGTGCCCTGGTGGCGACGGCGACGGAGAATGCACGCCAGGAGTTTCGCCGACATCGGACTCGACGTGCAAGCGACCACAACGCTCGAGCCGAGGCGCTTGTTGATCTGGCGCGACGCCTGAACCTTCGCGAGTCTCCTCTGCGAATTGAGTGTTATGACATGAGTCACCTTCAGGGCACCAACTATGTCGGGTCGATGGTTGTCATGGAGGATGGCTTGATGAAGCATCGAGACTATCGCCATTTTGGGGTATCGATCCCGAAGAACGACGATTTTGCCGCCATGGAGGAGGTATTACGCCGGCGGCTGGGTCGATTGCTCGCCGAGCAGCAAGGCGATCTCGATCGGAGCAGGAGGTTCGCCTACCGCCCCAACCTCATCCTGCTTGACGGTGGTGCTGGGCAACTCTCGGTCGGTATTCGCGTCTTGGAGGAGCTCGGGCTGAGTTCGTCGATCGAACTTGCCTCGCTCGCGAAGAGTTTCGAGGAGGTCTATCGTCCCCAACTCGGTGAGCCGCTGCGCTTACCTCGAGGGAGCCATGCACTCTACTTGCTACAGACGCTCCGGGATGAGTCGCATCGTTTCGCAATCAGCTACCACAGGCGGCGGCGGACCATCACCGCGGAGCAGTCGGTGCTCGACCAGATTCCGGGCTTAGGCCCGAAACGGCGTTCGAAACTCCTGGCACATTATGGCTCTGTATTTGAGATTGCCCAAGCCTCTCAAGCCGAACTTGTCGCTACTAAAATCGTACCCGAGGCGGTGGCCACGCAACTCCTAGAGCAACTGACTAAAGTCTACGGTACGACGAGTAGCTCAAGCGAGGAGTAAACGTGGATCTCGAAGCATTTCGTTCGCTGCCGGAGTGGCCACTTATTTTGCGAGAGTCATGGGAGACTAACGCGTCTTGGTGGCAGGCAGGGTTCACGGAGGGCAGTGACGCCGAGTACGAGGAGCAGATAAAGCCGATCGTGCGTCTAGGTCTCCGAGGTGCGCATCGAGTCCTCGACCTTGGTGGTGGTGATGGTCAGTTAGCTCGCGTTCTAGCTGACGACGGTGTTGAAACCGTCGTGCTCGATAGCTCTCATGCCCAGTTGACGACGGCTCGTATGCGAGGATCGTCTGCCGTGCTCGCCACAGGGGCGGCGCTTCCTTTCCAGAATCGCAGCTTCGATGCCGTCTTGATATGTCTCGTACTAGAGCACGTTATCGAACTCGATGAGGTCTTCGCGGAGGTGGCACGGGTTCTCGAGGCTGGCGGTAGATTCTTGCTCCTGCTCAACCATCCGATCCTTCAGACTCCAGGGTCTGGCTTTATAGATGATGTTGAACTTGGGGAACAGTACTGGCGACTCGGCCCTTATCTTCGTGAAGACATCCAGATGGAGGAGGTGGATGCACAGGTGTTTGTACCGTTTGTCCATCGCCCACTTTCTCAGTATGTGAACCGTGCTAGTGACAGGGGGTTGGCTCTCGTAGGAATGGAGGAGCCGGCTCCTCCTCCTGGCTTCGTGGCTCGCGCCGACGAGTATCGAGAGGTTCAGGAGTACCCGCGCCTGCTTGTTTTGCA
>DAHXNM010000210.1 GCA_027365375.1 Ferrimicrobium sp.
TCATGCGGTAAACGCATGCTGGCCGCTGAGTCACCAGAACGCCTTGTGACTCCAGCCGTAAAGACCGATACCCCCTCAGAAGCCCTAGCCGCCTCAATGCCGGTGATCTTGAGTCCACGCTCCGGGGAGTCAGGGTAACCAGGAGCAGCGAGGATGACGGTGATCGCGCTCTGGTTAGACACCTGGACACTCGGGATCGTCTCACCTCGGGCTGCCGCCAACAATGCCTCCCCGAGTCCAGCGGTGATCCGAGGGAGAACCACCTCCGCCTCAGGGTCTCCAAAGCGTACGTTATACTCGACCAGCTTTGGTCCAGACGGCGTCAGCATTACCCCGGCATAGAGGATACCGCGGTAATCAATACCGAGCTCCCCTAGACGAGCGAGCGTTGGTGCGATCATCGAGGAGGCGACCAGATCGATCACCTCAGCGGTGACGTCCGGGACCGGCGAGATAGAGCCCATGCCGCCGGTGTTGGGACCGAGGTCACCGTCGAGGAGGCGCTTGTAGTCTCGTGCTGGCGGCAGGAGAAGAAAATCTCTTCCATTACAGAGTGCAAAGACGGAGAGCTCAGGACCGAGCATCCCCTCCTCTATAACAACCCGAGTACCCGCAGCACCAAAGGATTGGCCAGAAAGTTTCGCCGCCAGATCCTCCTCGGCCTCGGCGCGGTCTTGGGTCACCAGCACACCTTTGCCGGCCGCCAAGCCGTCGGTCTTTATCACGTACGGGGGCCCAAAGCGATCGAACAACTCAAGACCCGCCTCGATCGAGGTGGCGACACCAAAGGAGGCGGTTGGGACCCCTGCCTCCGCGCAGAGCTGCTTTAGGAAGGCTTTAGACCCCTCCAGCTGGGCTCCGGCCGCACCAGGTCCTAGTGCAGCGATGCCCTTGTGGTTGAGTCGATCCGCTAGTCCATCGACCAGCGGTGCCTCAGGACCAATGACGACAAGGTCGGGCGCGAGTGTGACCGGATCCCGGTCGCTAACGGTTACGTCGGCCTCCATGCCAGGATTACCCGGAGTGACGATCACCTCATGCTCTCGCGACAGGTTCTTTGCAAAGGCGTGCTCTCGTCCTCCTTGGCCAACGATGACGATCCTCATGCGCGCAGATCTACCACCTGATCGCGACCAGGTCCAACGCCCAGCCATGAGATAGCAACTTGGCTCTTCTCCTCGAGAAAGCTCAAGTAGGACATCAACTCCTTAGGCAGATCAGCACGCACACGACAGCCACCGATATCCATCTTCCACCCAGGGAACTCCTGATAGACGGCTTGCGCTTTATGCAGATCCGACTGGTGATAGGGCCAATCCTCGGTGTACTCGCCACCGACGGTGTAGCCGATGCAGGCCTTCACGGTGTCGAGAGTATCGAGCACGTCAGCCTTGGTGATCGCGAGATCGGACAACGAGTTAAGCGCTGCCGCGTGTCGCAACATCGGCAGATCGAACCAGCCAACCCGGCGACGGCGTTTGGTGTTAGTCCCGTATTCATGACCGCGATCAACTAGGAGATCACCGATCTCATCGGTGAGTTCAGAGGGGAATGGTCCAGCTCCGACTCGGGTAATGTAGGCCTTGGCCACCCCCATCACTCGGTCTATTTGACGTGGACCAAGACCGGTCCCAGTGCAGGCACCACCAGCGGTTGGGTTCGATGAGGTGACATAAGGGTAGGTTCCGTGATCGAGATCGAGGAAGGTAGCCTGAGCCCCCTCGAGCAAAATGCCCTGCCCTTGATTGTATAGATCGTGCAAAAGCTTGACTGTATCGACGATCCGCGGAGCCATCCGTTGCGCATACTCACCGAGATAGTCGGCGAGAATCTTCTCGGCATCGACAGGAAGGCGGTTATAGATCTTTGCCAGGATCTGATTCTTCTCTTTCAAGACGACATCGAGCTTCTCGGCGAAGATCTTTTCATCGAGTAAGTCCTGAACCCTCAGGCCAATACGCGTTGACTTATCGGCATAGGCTGGTCCGATTCCACGACGAGTCGTTCCTAATTGGTTCTTTCCGAGGAAGCGTTCGGTTAGGCGATCGATCTCATGATGATAGGGCATCACAAGATGTGCACTACCAGATACGACCAGCTTTGAGGTATCGATACCTCGACTCTCCAAGAGATCGAGCTCCTCGAAGAGCACCTTCGGGTCGACCACCACCCCGTTGGCGATAACCGCAGTCACATGCGGGTAGAGAATCCCACTCGGTACAAGTTGGAGTGCAAAAGTCTCATCGCCGACCACGATCGTATGCCCTGCATTGTGTCCGCCTTGGTAGCGAACAACCGCCGCCATATCAGCGGCAAAGAGGTCAGTAAATTTGCCTTTACCCTCGTCGCCCCATTGGGTTCCCAAAACAACGGTGGTACTCATCGATACGTGCTCCCTTTGCGATCATCGCGACGACGGCCATAGCCGCAGAACAGCTTACTCGCCAAAACTGTCTCGCCCTTGCCACAAGCTCATGGACCAGCATGTCAGCCTGAGTATCAGAGGGTCTATCCGTGCGCATACACCGCCCTCAACGGCCCTTCGAAAGCGTAGGAGGCAGAGTTCTCGCGATTTTGCCCGAGCGCATCAGTACGAGTGGTAAGGGCTTTTCGCGGCACGACAATGCAGGATCGCCAGTGCAGGATCGCCAGTGCAGGATCGGCAGTGCAGGATCGGCAGTGCAGGAGCTACCCTGCCATATATCCCAACCAGTTCGTACTCAATCGACAACCATGCAGTTACGTGAAGACGAGACGACTGGTTGCGTTCTCGGTCCACTCGCCAGCACCACCCACTCAATAGAGGAGAGCACCTCCCCCTCGATGCCGATTGAATCTCCTCGGTTGCTCGCGGGTTACGTTAGCTCTCATATGTGCTAACTCCGACTTAATCGATCGAGAATAATAAGCAATACTGATTGCGAATCGTTATCCACTATGACCCTGACACAACGGCCATCGCGACCACTGATTAACCGACAACAGCGGGATTGGCCAGATCCCACGACGCGATGGAGTCAGCGAGCACCGCCCTCAAAAGAGGTAAACGCAGCGAGTCGCTAGCGAACAGCCACTTACTTCTACCGCGACACAAGGTTAGAAGCAGGGCAAAGACCATATAAGCAAAACTCAGCACAGTCTCAATTGCAATTCAGGATTTCTACAAACGCTATTAGACATTTTAGGAACGCAATAGAACCGGAAAGAGTGAGTAGACTAGAGTGTGGTAGTAGCCAAGGCTGAATATTCGGTTGCGGAGAAACTTGGAGTGATAGCTAATTTCTGCTTAATGTCAACACGATCAGCTGACGGTCTTGCGATTTCCATCGGGTATGGAGGTTACAAGATGAGGACCTCGATCTGACAATTGCTTCGAATTATTGGTTGTGCTTGGCAAGTAATCAGCTTCCGACGGTTCGGCTACGCCATTGATGTGCAGGAAAAATGGGCGTCGAGAGGATGAACAGGAAGTTTAAGTCTGTTCGCCATCTCACAAACTAACCCTCAGGCACAAGAGTACTCCAGTACGAGCCTGCGGAATTGAGAAGATATGAGGAGATTAGAACATGGCAGAAAAAGGAACGACGAGTTCATTGCGGGTAGAGAATAAGGCGATTAATGATTATCTTGCACACCTTGAGACCTCTAAGCCACGCAGAGGTCGTAAGCGCGACGTTAGCAAAGTGCGCGTCCAGCTAGAAGAGATCGAGAAGAGACTGGCCGAGGTGAGTGGGATTCGACGAGTCGACCTGCTACAAAAGCGTGCCGATCTCAACCAGGAGTTAGAGCGACTTGGCTCTGCGAACGATGGCACTCAGCTTGAAAAGTTGTTCGTAGAGTACGCCGCCTCCTACTCTGCTCGCAAAGGGATCCGCTACGAGACCTGGCTAGAGGCCGGTGTCCCAGCGGCCGTCCTTGCCAAAGCTGGCATTCGGCCACACGCCTGATCGACACCCTTTACTCCTGGTCGCCTCTCACTTCCCTAGCTAAAATGTCGTTTTACGACGGCACAAGGGCAGGGAGGTGAGGCGCAGGAGGCCACTAGGTGGTCTTGGTCTCGTCCACTTCGCGTGCAATGACTGCGTTCATTCTCGCCTCTTTTCAGCTACACCTTTGGATTCCAAGTAGCAGCCACTGCGCGTTCTGTCCTGGTCCTATCGGTTTTAGCCGCTAGAGACCAGCACCATCCTCTATGTGAATCAGCTCACCCTTGCGCACCGGACTTCTAGCTCAGCTGTTTGGGTTACCTACAGCTTCGCTGTTTGTGTTAACTAGTAGCGTCCCCATTATGCAGACGCAACTAACTGGCTTGTACAGAGCAACTGACGCAGTAGAAACTTTTGTCTAGTCGAAACCGGCCCACTCGAAACTGGTCTGGTGGCGACGAATCGGCGTCGGCGGATGAGTTCGCCAATTTCGGCCTGCTAGCCTGAGTTGCCGCAGACAAGGCCCAATTCCCCACACTACACAGGGCTCTTTTTGTAACACTAGAGCAAACGATCCGCGTCACCTCGACCGCAAGTTTCTGACAGCCCGCAGGTAGCTGACTCTCACAATCGCCGCTGATTTCATGGTTGCGCATGTTCCACATATTGGCTTTCTGAGGGTGCCTATCGCCACCACGGCATCCAGACAACAAGCAATTTTCAGGTTAGGTTCTTACGCCTGTCGTGTTGACATGATCGGTTGCGTACCAGCTACCCGGGACAGGTCTTCGTGGGAGCTAACTCGTTCGGGAGACCCAGCTCGAATATGGTCTTCTAGTTGAGTTGGTACCTGTCCGCTATCGAGCTAGCTCCGAACGCGATACCACACGCACGCCCTCTAGC
>DAHXNM010000232.1 GCA_027365375.1 Ferrimicrobium sp.
ACTCTCCGTCAGGGTGCACTGCTTGGACGCCTGTAGGAGATAGAAGCACCGGAAGACTTACAGGGACCCCCATAACCGTCGTCGCCAGTTCGCGATCGGAGGGTAGATCGGCCACCGTCGGCAAGAGTTGTAGCTGCGAGACCGCCGAGACGTTCTCTGACAACGTGACCCCACCCTCAGCACCAGCCCGAATGGCGGCAAAGACCGACGGCGGCAACGCACGCTGAGCGCGACGCTCCGCCTCGGCGACCGACTCAAACCATGTGCGAGTGCTCGACAACGTCCACCTCCACAGTCGACGCTATCACCCATTTTGGTGTGAGTGCACATCGGCTAGCTTCCTGGAAGACTCAGCCGTGAGCCATCCATCTATCTATTACCGAACTTCAATCTTGGCCAAGCATCGAGGCGAGCTCTCAGATGATTAGAACGCCACCTGGCATCTACCAGAAGGCCTAATCGGCCGAACTGGTCACCGTTCTATCGAGTCAAAACACCCATGCACGCAGCTATCTGACACATAGGTGCGGAAGGACACATCATAAGCCAAGCGTCTCTAGATGATCTAACTCTGTCTGCACCAGACAAAGACATGTCAATCGGTTAGCTTCACACCATCAGCTCTTACCAGCTCTCGCTGAGTCAACCGCGCACTCTGGCTAGTCAAAATCGTCGGCGACCACACTCCCAATTTTCTTCCCCAAGTCAGGTATCTGGCGACTCCGCACCACACCAAAGACGAAACTCACAACCAAGAGTGCAAGCACGATCCACGGAAATACGTCAAACGGGTAAGGTTGTCCTGGCTTGATCAGCCCCCATAGCGGCAGCACCAGTGCAGCCACGCCAAGAATCGGTATTATCAGGTGACGCAGTACCGAGAACTTGTCCCGGTGTTCGCGAAGAAAGTAGACCGGTAAGGCAAGGTTTAGCGCCAAATAGACGAGAATGATCGGAATCGTACCGAGCGTTGCGATGTCGCCCGCTATGTTGAGTGGGTTGCCATGGCTCGCCCAGAGAAGGGTGATGATCAACGCGATCACCGAGTAGGCGATGAGCGATATTACAGGGGTGCCGTAGCGATCGCTCAGTTTCCCAAGCACACTCGGCAGCAGTTTCTCCCGGCCAGCGCTAAAAATGATCCGAGTCTGCGCCGTGGTAGCACCTATCAAAGAGGAGAAGGTGCTGGTAAGACCAGCAAGGTAAACTAACACCGAGACCGGACCAAGTGCTTTATCGGCAGCGGTAACGAACGGGGCCGAGAGCCCGCCGATCGTCGAAGCGTTGTTGTGGAACGCAATAGAGGTCGTCCAAGCCATAAGCACATAGATGATTGCGACGGTGATCGTGGCGATATAAATGGCCCGTGGAACCGAACGCCTGGCGTTCCGAGTCTCCTCGACCATCGCACCAGGGTTACCGACACCAACGAACAAGAAGATTGCGAGAGGGAAGGCAAGTCCCATTCCAGATATCCCTCGACTGACCAGACTCGGCTCAAAGCTCGCGAAGTTGATATGTGATGAGTTAGTGATCACGATTGCGACCATGCTGACGATGATCAACAACAGCTCGAACGCGAACGCCACCGTCGCCCATCGCGCACTTATCTTCACTCCTCGATAGACCAGAAAACTCACGAAAGCTACAAAAATGATGGTGATTGGTTCCCATGGCACCGAAATATGAACATATTTCGACAGGATAAGACTCGTCCAGCCTCCCATGATAGCCATAACGTATCCGACAGCAATGATGTAGCCGACCGACAATGCCCAGGCAGTCATCACGCCGGGGATCGCCCCAAAGGCCTTACCAATATAGGAGACATACGATCCCGAGCTCGGCGTGACCTTGGTGAACTCAGTCAAGCTATTCAATTTGAGCAGCACCGCTACTGCGGCGACAATAATCGCCAATGGGCTCGCAACTCCTGCAGCTGCAGCGATCGCAGCGAACGAGAAGAAAAAACTCATTGCAGGAGCGGTGTCCGCGAGCGATACGCCAAGGATATCCGCCGTACTCAACGAGTTCTGCCGCAACCTAGTCGACGAGACCGTTGGTCTTAGATCTTCAGTCATTACAAATCCCCCTTGCTACCCCTGAAGGCACCCACTATATACCCAATAGACCGAAGCCGTAACCCTAAACAGCTACTCGCCCATTAATATCCTTGCGAGGTCCCAACCTCGTCAGCCAACATCCCGCACTACTTGGCTCTGATCAGACCTCATGCTCTAGCGGCAACTAACGAAGTACCTACTACTCATGCCGATCTGAAAATCCATTCCTATTTCAGTTCATCTCTACTCCACTATTGATTATTACTTACTCACTTATGATTAGCTATTCACTTATGGTTAGTGTAGATGAGCGCAGCCTTCTTGTCAAGTGCTACAAGCAACGTGATCTCGGTCATGCCCAAGAGGCTGCCTTAGCAATGACACCAAGATCGAGCTCTCCACAGAACTCAACACCCAAAGCCAGGAGTAAACGACTGAGTCGTGAATCCTAGATGTCCTGCCGCATCGTCACGGGCCAACGTCGTTCCTTCAACTAGCGCGAGATCGCAGCGAAGGCAGTGGTAGTGCCGGCTGGAACCTCCACTTGGCCCTGACCTCATCGATAGCACCTGAGCCGCTACTTTGCCTGTAGTTAACTATTCGTCATTGACATCTTTCTCCGCCTAATACATCTCGCGAGGCATCGTCACTGGAGAGTCTGTTCACTGCTATCGCACCAGAGAGGAGTGCACCCACCCCGATGGTCAAAAAGGATATGGATAGTTCTTAACTACCTCCTGAGAATGTCGGTCTAAGTTTCCGTAGCGTGCCCACCACAACTCCATCCATGAGACAAGGAGCGTGATTCGCCGACTGGTTCACAGTGGCTTGCCTGTGGTGGTTCGGACCGGCGAACACAAAACTCTGCCCAGGCAGCGCCTGCGATCGGGTGACACGGCTATATCAACCTTCATGCGTCGACGCCCAGCCAATTGACTAAACGCGATCGGCCACTCCAACTGCATCAGAGGCGGTCATCCCAACCGTATCGTTACAGGGAGTTAACATAACACCCCAAACTCGCCAACTCGATCGCTTACCCTTGAAGGAGTAGCAATTGGAGTGCGGCTGGCTCACCAGCGTAGAGGTCGGTCACACCTGAAACCGAAAGCGAATATACGATGAGTTACCAGGCTGAATATATCTGGATCGACGGGACAAAACCAACTCCTTTGATGCGCAACAAAACGCGCATCATCCAAGATGGCAAGGCTCCAGACATCTGGGGATTCGACGGCTCCAGCACCAACCAGGCACCAGGTGACAACTCTGACTGCGTCCTGCAGCCGGTATTCCAATGCCAGGACCCGATTCGCGGTGGAGACAACGTTCTCGTCCTCTGCGAGGTACTGCTAACCGATTTCACCCCACATCCGACAAATACTCGCTCATTATGCGTTGAAACCGCTGAGCGTTTTGCAGATCAGGAACCGATCTTCGGTATCGAACAAGAGTACACCTTCTTCAAGGATGGACGACCACTCGGTTGGCCCGTAAACGGATTCCCATCTCCACAGGGGGAGTACTACTGTGGCGTTGGTGGTCAAAAGATCGTCGGTCGCGACATCGTGGAGGCACACACGATCGCATGCATGGACGCTGGCCTGCATATTGAGGGCACGAACGCCGAGGTCATGATGGCGCAATGGGAATTCCAGGTCGGGACACTCGCACCGCCAGAGATCGGTGACGAGCTTTGGGTAGCCAGGTGGCTCCTGATGCGAATTGCCGAGGACTTCGATGTCGAGGTGAGGTGGGATGCCAAGCCAGTCGCCGGCGATTGGAACGGCGCTGGTGCCCATACCAACTTCTCGACGCTAGCAATGCGCAATGGGTTCGACGCGATAATCGCCGGGTGCGAGGCTCTGGGTCGCAAAGTTGAAGAGCATATTGCTAATTACGGCGATGGGATTGAGCGGAGGCTCACCGGCAAACACGAGACGGCGCGCTACGACGAGTACAGCTACGGCGTATCGAACCGTGGCGCCTCGGTCCGTATTCCGTGGGTTGCCGCAAAGGCTGGAAAGGGATGGCTTGAGGATCGGAGGCCGAATGCCAACATGGATCCTTACGTGGTCTGTCGCCTCATGATGGACACCATCTGTTCAGATGCCGAGGAGGCAACTTCTGAGACATCATCCAATCTGGCCGACGCTATCTAACCGTTCAGATCCGTCCGTCTTTGACTTAGGGCTCATATCTCTTAGAACAGATATTCAAGATAGAACTGCTCTCACCTCGGTGAGAGCAGTTCTATCTGTGGTCGCCTCACCAACTGAGTGGATCTGCTAGCTGGGTCCGTCCAGGACAAGGCTCACTCAGATAAGCTCACTGCGTCCTACCGTCGAACACTTGTTTGTCAACAAATACGACCCGATTCGGCTAATCACGCGAATTCAGGATGTGGCGTGCGGGTCACAGTCGTAGGCGCCAAAGCCCGACTCTTCAGGAGATCATCGACCGGTGATCAGAGTGTGAGACCTCACCCTCCCGAAACCGGAGGTAGTACGACGAGTTCACCAGATGTGGGCATCGCGCTACTCAGGTCAAGAACCTCTGAGCCATTAGCAAACCGACAGAACGGGAGTAGCGCCTTCATCTCAGGTCCACACCTCTCACCTAGTCGCTCGATCAGCTCTGCAAGGGTATCACCCTCTGCGGCTAGCTCAATACTGTCGGTCCCCGCCAGCGCCTTAGCGGTCCCGAAGAACCTAACCAGCACTGTCATCCTGGTGATCTAACAAAGCACCAATCTCAGCGGTTATTACGTCGAAAGCGCGGTGCAGCGACCTCAAGGTACTCTCTACCTCAGACAGGGTCTCCCTAACGTGCTCCTGTTCACCCTCATCGATCATCAATGGCATCCTAGCGCAAGCAATGCCGTCTCCCGAGCAACGACCTCAAGATGAGCGACATAATGGTGTCAGTAGACGAACGAGGAACGAATCGAAAAAAGAAGGTACCAGCCACAAGCGACCTCTATGAGCACGAGTGCAATGCCATTCAACCCAAAGAAGAAGGTCAAGATGACGCCAGCTCCAAGTTGAATCAGCGACCCGGTGAAGACGATACGCCAGCCCCGACACCGCAGCTCTCGAAGCGGCTGAACCCCCCAGAGATAGATAATCCCATAGATCGCTGTGAGTGCCGCAGCCACATAAAAACTCGACAACGCTGATCCACCAACACAGCCAAGTAGCACTCCTGTGCACGATCCACCAAAAGCTGTCGCCGCACTCACAATATCAAAGGCGTCTAGCAGGACGAGGATCCCAACTACCAGCGCTATCATCCACGCCGACTTCGTAAGACGACCAACGACCCTTTCAGGAAGCTTTGGCAGATGCGAAGAGATGTCTAGCAGTCTATCTTCCAACGTGATCAGCATGATTTGACCATCTCCCGCCTCGACGCACGTGACGCTGTAGCTCTCAGTATAGCCAGGACACTCTTCGGAGGGAAACCAGTCGGAATCAGTGATCGCATATCTGCAACCAATGAGTTCCAGCGAGCCAGAGGGATGTTCGCCCAGCAACGTGACTGCGACTGTAATAGAAGGTATACCCGGGTGTCTAGAGGCGAATTCGCTGAACCATTGTCTGTATGAGTGGCCACTCGTTCGTGCGTCATGCCAGGGCGTAGCCGCCATCACTGCCCTGGCGACGAGGATATGGAGACGAAATGGCAGGCACAGATCCGGTGAGCGATGAAGTCCCCCGAGAGTCCAGAGGCGCGCAAAGCGTACGTGGTACTAGACGGCAATGGCGGTCGCTAGGCTGCATCACAATCTTTCGGAGAGGATAGATGCGTCGTGGGGGAAGATTGGCTCATACGTGCCAGTACGGTTACCAAGGTATTTACCACGAACGGACACGGGGTGCTCGCTCTTGAGGAGGTCAATCTTGACTTGGCAAGAGGCTCTTTTACCTCACTAATCGGCCCATCCGGATGTGGAAAGTCGACACTCTTGAGGATCATCGGCGGCATCGAGACACCGAGTCAAGGGTCGGTTGAACACGCTGGCTCAGCTCGAATCGCTTTTGTCTTTCAGGATCATGCGCTCTTCCCATGGCTAACCGTACTCGACAACGTCGCTTTTGGCCTCAAGATGGCTGGAGTTGAAACAGGGGAGCGGAATCGACGGTCCCAAATCTGGATCGAGCGAGTTGGGCTCGCGGGATTCGAAAAGGCATTCCCTAACGCACTCTCGGGTGGAATGCGCCAACGCCTATCCATAGCTCGAGCTTTTGTCACTGAACCCGACATCCTTCTCATGGACGAACCAATGGGAGCACTTGACGAACAGACCAGACTCCTGATCCAGGAGGACCTCCTACGGCTCTGGGAAGAGACGCGCAAGACCGTGCTCCTTGTTACGCACTCCATCGACGAAGCCATCCTTCTCGGCGACCGGGTCGCAGTAATGAGTCGGCGGCCAGGACGGATCAAAGCAAATCTCGACGTACCGCTTGAGCGACCGCGCACATTACACAACATGACTGATCCACGCTTTGTCGCGCTCAAAGACGCCATACTCAATGACCTTCATGACGAGGTGATGGCATCAATGGAGTCTCGTTGACAACCTCTGTCTCAAATAGCCCCATCAACCAAGAACTCGATCGGAGTGCGCTACGAGCCAGGCGACTCCGACATCGTGATCTCGCCCTAGGGGTAGCGACACCGATCGTACTCCTCCTTATCTGGCAACTCGCTAGCTCGACCAACCTCATCGACGCCAAGATCTTCACGCCACCAAGCACCATTTTCTCTACCGCTATCACGCTGATAAAGAATGGCGTGCTCACACATGATCTCGGCATCACCTCTCTCCGCCTGATCGTCGGCTTCGTGATTGGAGGTGCTCTGGGTATCGCTGTCGGAATAGCACTAGGTATATTTCGCACGCTTCGAGCTGCCTTTTCGCCACTTTTTGCGGCCTTATACGCCGTACCCCAGATCGCCGTGCTGCCACTACTCCTTGTTATTTTCGGGATTGGCGAGACTCCAAAGATCTTGACGGTAGCAGCCGTCTCCTTCTTCGTACTCGAGATCAACGCCATGGCGGGAGTGCGTTCCATCGACCCACAACTGCTTGAGGCAGGACGAGCCTATGGCGCCAAAGGGAGACGACTGTTCTGGCACGTGCTCGTCCCTGGAAGCCTGCCTGCCGTCTTCACCGGCCTCCGAGTAGCAGCAGCACTGGCGCTCGTAGTAGTCACCGCTACTGAGTTCGTGGCTGCTAACAGCGGACTCGGATATCTAGTCTGGAATTCCTGGCAGCTCTTCGAACCTAACCAGATGTATGTGGGGCTCATCACCATCGCCCTTGTTGGAGTCATACTGACCGGCATTATTGAACTTATAGCACGCAAGGTCATGCCCTGGTCTAGGCGCAGCTCTCACGACTAGCGACAATAGCTGCAACAATGGTGTTGATGGGCAGCTAGCGGGTCCATTGGTTGCTATACTCGCCTGAAACAATAGCCCAAACGAGCGCTGCGAGCCAAACCGGCATCCACGCAGACCCTCTATGAGCAGCAAGAAGGATCGGATTCAATGCGTCGAACACATCGGCTAGCTACAGCGTTTATCGCCCTTGGGGTTTCAGGGGTACTCGCCGCCTGTGGTAGCGCGAGCTCCAGC
>DAHXNM010000243.1 GCA_027365375.1 Ferrimicrobium sp.
CTTCGCTCTTTGAAGGTATTGGCGTTGCGCTCGTCACCCTCTTCGATGATAACGGCGAACTTCTGGCCGAGGCTACGGCCGAACATGCCGCAAGGCTCGTCGATCTCGGCGTTAACGGTGTACTAGTTGCAGGAAGCACCGGTGAGGCTAGTGCTCTAACCGATGAAGAAAGAGCAGAACTGGTTCGTCAGGTACGAGCCGCCATCCCGCCCCAGATCCCCGTCTTCGCAGGCACCGGAGAACCATCAACACGAGCTGCAGTGCACACCTCCAAGCAAGCAGTCGACAACGGAGCCGATGCCTTGCTCGTCCTCTCGCCTCCCCGATCATCGGATCCGCGCCCTTACTATGAGGCGATCGCTACCGCATGTTCGACCACTCCGATACTGGCCTATCATTTTCCAGCCGTCTCGTCACCCGGCATCGACGTCGACACCCTGTGCGCTCTCCCGGTGGTCGGCTGCAAGGACTCTAGTGGAGATGCAGCCCGTCTCCTCGATGAGGTGCACCGCTTTCAAGGTGCCCTCTACGTCGGCAACCCAGTGCTCCTCGCACTCGCCGGCATTCTCTCCATCCAAGGTGCCATTCTCGCGGTAGCCAATCTCGACCCAGCGCTTTGCCATCGAGCCATCAAGGGGGATGCCGAGGCACAAATAGCGGTAGCAGGTCTACAACAGCACACCGCAGCTGGATTCCCACGCGTGATCAAACAAGAGCTTCATAATCGATTCGGCACCGCCACTGGAGCGCGACTCGCTTAGCCAACGATCGGCCTTTCGCTATCCAAGATTGGGGCAGGGCCATCTGGAGGATAGGTCACCAACCAAGTTCAACGTAGGTCGATATCGCCACGACCCAGATAGGCACACGCCTCATCAAGTGAACAGACATCAGCATATTTTGCCTCTAGATCGAACAGGTTTGCCTGCTGGATCGATTCTGTACGATCGCCAACTGCCTCACGCACGATGGTCGGTCGAAAGCCAAGCTGCAGCGCATCAACAGCGGTAGCACGGACACATCCAGATGTGGAGACTCCGGTGATTAGAACTGTGTCGACCCCCATGGCATGCAACGTGGACGCCAGCGAGGTGCCAAAGAAAGCCGAGGCGTACTGCTTCATAATCGTCAGGTCTCCCTGCTCGGGTTGCAGGCGCGCATCGAATTCACCTAAAGCCGACCCCTCCTCAAAGACTCGCAGCGAAGGAACCTTGCGCCAAAAATATCCTCCGTCTAACCCACCCTTGGCATAGGCCACACCGGTGAAGATCACCGGATGGTTGCAGGCATGGGCGGCAGCGACAAGTGTGCTCACCGCCCTAAGTACCGACTCGTAGCGAGGTGAGAACAACGGCGATTCGGGATCAAGATAGGCGCGAACGAGATCAACTACAACCACCGCAGGGCGCACTCCGAAACCAACGGATCCAGAGAAGCCTGCTTGACGATAATCTTCGCTAACCGGACGCTTCTCCAATGATCTTACCGAGCACCAAAGACAGGGTCTCTCGGTGCCGCCAGCCCAGTCTCCTCCATCGACCTGCGCTTGAGTTCATCAAGAGAAGCACCATAGTCAAAGACAGCAAGATCGCCACGCTGCTGGCGGATCTCGGTCCTCAAGGACTCGGTTGCAGGCTCTACAACGGCTCCATGATCATCTAGGACAACCCCGTAACGCTTTGCGCCTTCACGGGTGACTAACCCACGCTCCACCTCAAGGGCCACCAGATCTGCCGCCCGATCGAGCGGATCGCCCCATCCGCCACCACCCCAGGTCACGTAGTGAAGAATATCGCCGACCTCCACCTTCACGTGATCACACTTCGAGGGCAGCACCTCTGTGTCTCCGTTGGTGCGAATCACGTACTTTGTGCTCCTGGCACCAGGCAATCCCCCATTTACTCCCCATGGGTAGGTCAACCAGCGATCGTCATGAATCGAGATGGTGCCTGGCTCGAGAAAGCGATAGGCGATATCGATCCCGTTGCCTCCACGGAAAAAGCCAGGACCGCCCGAGTCGGCCACCGTCTCATACTTCTCGATCACCAGCGGGAAGTAGGCCTCAAGGAATTCATTAGGCACATTCGTAAACGATGGCCAAAGCGAATGGCCATCCGGACCGTCCCCAAACGGTCGGCCAGGGATACCTCCAAAGCCGATCTGGTAGAGCTGAAACCACTCGCCGGCCTGGTCGGTACCGGAGTACATAAGGTGTGGAGATGAGGAGAAGCCGGCGGCGCAAAGGAACTCCGGTTGCCGCTGACCGAGAAGCCCACCGAGGATATCGAAGATTCTCCCAAGGCCATGCGTTCGACACGAGAGGGCAGCAGGGTAAGCGGGCCGAAGAAGGGACCTCTCTGGAATATGGACCTCAACCAGTGGATAGAAGCCATCGTTCCAGAGGATCTGAGGGTCAAACACCATAATCATGTAGATCCCAAAGAACATTTTGAACATGTTTACATTCAGAAAGAAGTTGATCGGGCCCTCAGACTGTGGGTCTGTCCCCTCAAAATCCAAATGGACCTTGTTGCCCTCTCGCCACATGGTGCAGTGGATCCGATATGGGCCATTTCCAAGACCATCATCGTCGATGTAGTCAGTGAAAGAGATCCGTTCTTCTGAGACCGTCTGCAGAATCAACTGCTCCATCGCCCGATAGTTACGATCCAACAGCTGTTCCAAAGTTGAGATATAGACATCCGTTCCGAATCGACCACAGAGTTCAACTACCCGACGGCCAGCGGTCCTACAGGCTGCAACGATAGCGTTTAGGTCACTCCGGTTCCACTGTTTCATGCGGACCTGATTCAAAATAAGTTCGAGCATCTCTTGATTGAGAACGCCACGTCGATAGATCTTGGTAGGTGGGATCACTACCCCCTCCTCAAAGATACTCTCGGCATCTGTCGGAAGCGATCCAGGCACCTTTCCACCGACATCGGTCATATGTCCAAACATCGCCGACCAGCCTACGATACGGCCCTCCAGGTAGATCGGCATCAGGACTAACCAATCGTTGGCGTGGCTTATCGCACCATCGCAACTGTATGGGTCTGAGGTGAGAAAGATATCTCCCTCCTCAACGGTGCCTTGATAGTTGTCAAGAAATCCTCCGATAAAGGATCCGAACTGTCCAACCACCATTCGACCTTTATGATCGGCGATCAGTGGGAACTCGTCGTGCTGCTCTCGTATCCCCGGGCTCATGGCGGTGCGAAAGAGCACCGCATCCATCTCATAGCGGGCATTACGTAGGGCATTCTCAATAATATCTACGGTCACAAGGTCGACATCGACCGACGCAAATGACTGACTTGAAGTCTCTATAATCTGGGCCACTGCAACTCCTCCTTTTGATTCACAGATTGGTTAGATCGCAACGCTGGATTCAGACAGCTGGGTTGATAATGAGATTGCCATAGGCGTCCACACGAGCCTCATGTCCCGGCAACACCAGTGTGGTCGAGTCCATCTCCGACACGATGGCTGGACCTGGGATCAGATTGTTGGCCATCAGTCGCGAACGAGCATAGATCTTGGCAGCCGCCTTCTCGCCCTCGACATAGATCTCCTTGGTTGCTATTACCGCAGACGAGGCATCTTCACTGCCAACCTCTATCTGCAACGCCTCCACCTTTGGACGTGCGCCTTGTGCGATTGCGCGTAGGTGCACGAGCTCGCACTCCTGATCGAGTGCAAATGTAAAGAGACGTTCATGCTCGGCCTCAAACTTGGCACGCGTCTGGACCAGCAGGTCTTCATTCAGCATCGCTGGGTCAACGTCAATCGTCACCTCAAAACCTTGGCCATGATAACGCAGGTCTATGGAGTAACCGATCTCCTGGTCCAACTCAGTGACGCCCTGACCCACCAGCTCCGCAGCTGCCTCGACACGCAAGCGTTCCAGCTCCTCCAGCACCTGCTCACTCGAGACCTCGGAGAAGCGACGAATATAGGTGTGAGATGACTCCGAACGTAGCCGGGTCGTCGCATCACCGAACGCGCAGAGTACTCCTGGCGATGGAGGCACGATCACCGGCCATGAACCCATGAGCCGCCCCAACGCATTGGCATGCAACGGACCGGCTCCGCCGAAGGCCACCAGGGCAAAGTCACGAGGGTCGTAGCCTTGCTGCACCGATACCAACCGAAGCGCACCAAACATATTCTCATTCACGATGTCAATCACCCCAGCAGCGGCTCGCTCCACCTCGATCCCTAAGGCCTCAGCCAACGGCTCGAGTGCCCCTCGGGCGGCTTCTCCGTCGAGCCCCATCTCTCCGTCTAACAGACCAGAAGGCAAGTAGCCAAGTACCATGTTTGCATCGGTCACCGTGGGCTCCGTGCCGCCTCGCCCATATGCCGCTGGGCCAGGATCGGCACCAGCGGATTGAGGGCCCACACGGAGTGCTTTGGTTAGTGCTGGCACGTGAGCTATCGAACCGCCGCC
>DAHXNM010000285.1 GCA_027365375.1 Ferrimicrobium sp.
TTGTCATTTTTATCTCCCATCAGTTCATTGAACCGTCTCTTGGCTACATCTATGTCTCGCATAGATGTAGCTTGTGTCTTTTTAGCAAAAACGTGAAGAACTACCACCCTGTCAATGAGGCGAGCTGTGTAGATTACCCGATACGCGCCGGTGTCATCACGCACTCTGATTTCTTCGACACCCTTGCCAACTGAAGGCATCGGTTTGAAATCGTCGGGCTGCTCTCCATGTTGCACCTTGTCTATCTGATAGCCAGCATCCATCCGGACATCTTCTGGAAAGTCTCGTAGACGCTTCAGCGAGTCACCAAGAAACTGTACGGCTTCACTTTTCAAGTATATCAGTATGGATATACTTCGCCGGCAGGTCCACCTGTCTCGAGTTCGTGTTCCACCTTCTCGTTGCCGTCAGACCTGTTCGGTGCATAAATAGATGACATGCCAACTCTTCGGATTTAACGGTCAATTTTGGTTGACGGGTGAGCTAAGCCTGGAATCGGTTCGAGAGTGGTACAAGGGCTCTGCCAGAATGGGATTACGAAAATCCTAGCCCCGGAGAGCCTGCGAGGAAGAACCTCATGCTCAAATAGCGTAGATCTTCACTTGGCGACTGCGACGTCACTTTGATCGGTATTGACGATCCAACAGCTATCCCGACTTGGATTCTGCTGCGTTTTCACGTAGAGTGTCGCGCCGCACTGCATGAGAAGGGTGAACCCGCACCCGGGACGAGCCCGGGTAAACGCAACCAGGTGATCAGGAATACCTGGCATTCGAAGAAGTCCTGATGTCGCCAGCTCTTCTCTATCGTGTCGTGCGCTAGACAGGCCGACTTGCAATATCCCTCGATGGGGCATGCGAAGCGCGATCCGCGTGGAAAGTCGCGACCGATCTGGAGCATTCCAACTTCTCTGGCAAAATCTACCGAGGTCACCTGCCACGGCGGTGCGAGTCCCAACGCTGGTCCAAACATCGAAACCTGGATTGTCTCATTCATCTCCTTCTTGACCACTCGAGCCACAGTGCCAGAACCAGGTCATAATGTCATAAATTATCGGGGCTATCCACATGATCTAGCGAGGAGCCCGACATCACACCGGAGCCGCTCACAAACGAATCCGAGGTCGCATCTGTGGATTCGGATTGCCAGACGTAAGAGCCGTATTCTCAATAGCTTGTCAGCTATCTGTTGGATCGATGCACTGATCATAGACCGGGACTTGCCATGGGGAAAGCAAAGCCTTCCATGGTAGCCGCCTAAATCAGACCACAAAATAGTGGCTTGCAACGAATACTAGTGGACTATCCATTCCCTGCCTCACCAGGATATCTCCTGAAAACATGCCGGTCGGAGGTGTACGTAAATTGTGCCCATATCAGCGCCCTGAGCTGAGAACGCTGGTTCGATTCCCGTCGCCCGCTCTCCGGGCCGCGTCGCTTTTCGTTGCATACTGCTCTGAAAATTCGTAACTGTTGCGAACTGAGCCTGCTCTTGCCGATCCCATGCGATGCTTCATTCGCCGCCTCTAGCCTGCCGGGTCAGTGTCGTGGGGATCGAGGATTGGCAATTCTTCCCCTATGCAGGAGTTCATGATGGTGGGAGCGGACGCGGTGGTGGATAGCCGAGGAGTTCCTGCGTCCAGGTTTGTGCGTTCCAGCTTCCTGGTGGCCTGACGCGATGGACTCGACCCTCCTTATGAAAGAGTACTTCGAAGTCATCGCCGAGGGCTTCTTGGACACGAAGAGCTAACTCCTGCCCCTGGTCCTCGAGTTCAGAGGCAGATTTTGCCGTGTCGAGATCGCCCATCAATTCGTCCATCACCTCGTCGTTCCATCGATGCAGTTGTTCGCGGAGCTCGTCCGGGAGTGGTAGAGGGTTTGATGTAGGTACCTGGTCGTGGCGCGGAGGTTCCCCGCTCCAGTAGCCGGGAGGAGCTGGAGCAATCATCTCTTCGGCGGTGAGGCACCACCAGATGCCTACCGCTCCCCAATCGGCTTCGATGATTACTCGCCTTGGTTTGCTCGACATAGAGCGAAGCCTAGCAGACGCAGCGATGACGACAATGTCTAGGCGAGTCCATGCTGCACTCGTCGCTGTCGCTGCGTAGCTGGATGGGTGCGAACCCGGGCCACCTTCGACCTCGTTCGCTTTGAAGCAAGGACGGAGGGCTGCAATTTCTCTAGTTATTAAGGAGCGTCATGATCAGGTCCTTGACGTCATCCGGGGACGCGTGTTCCCAACAGCCAGACTCGAAGGAGAGCATCACCGGAGAGATGCCGACACCTGGCAGAGCAGGTATCCAAATCGTCGATGGTCAGCCCACCATGGGATCGGCGAGCTTCTCGTACTAGAGGGTATGTTTGAATCGCCAGCTTTCAGATCAAGCCCTGAACCGAACGTATGGGAGTCGTATCCGAGCACCTATTACGTGGCAAGATCTAGGGCGGAGGCGTGGCGTCTTGGTGCTTCCGTGAACGACGTGCGAGCTCAATGGAATGACTCGCTACGGTGTGGCGAGGCTGCGGCAGGAGGAGGACCACGGTAACTGTTGCACCGGTGTGTGCATCTCGCGGTTCGACTAGTGATCAGCGAACTCGGGTTAGTTGCATCTGGACTATCCGCAGGACACATCTGCGACTTCTGGCATCTGGAAGAACGGGTCTTTGCACTGATACTTCGCTGTCGCCACGTCTGAGTTCTTGAGGCTCGTACTGACGCTACACGGCTTCGCTTTCTGTTCGCGTACCAATCATTGACCGCCCCATTGCAGTTTTGTGCGCCGACCGATCTATGCTCCTGGGTGTGGGCTAATATGATTAGCCATATCGCTAATAGACATCGCCATTGGAATCAGCTAGGTTTTAAGGGGAAAGCATGACAGATGAGTTCATGATCGCGAACAGAACTATTGTCTATGAAGAGAGCGGCGAGGGACCTCTTGTCCTACTTGCACACGGGATTGGGGATAGCAGACACTCGTACCGCTTTATTGCGCCAGCTCTAACGGCCGCCGGCTATCGTGTGGTGAACATCGACCTCCGTGGCTGTGGCGACTCGAGCCTTGGTTGGGGTAGCTACAGCCGCTCGGCTATCGCTTCCGACCTGGTTTCCCTCGTTCGCCACCTCGGCGGTCCCGCGGTGATTATCGGACATTCCATCAGTGGTGGCGCGGCAACCATTAGTGCCGCGACGGCCCCTGATGTGATTGCTGGCCTCATTGAGCTGGCGCCGTTTACTCGGGTGCAGTCATTGCCTCTCAGAGCTCTCGCACAGGCAAGACGGTACCGGAGGGGGACTATCTACTTAGTCAAAACCATTGCGATGGGGAGCTTAACGAGCTGGAGGAGGTACCTCGAACTGGCCTACCCAACCAAGCCCCACGATTGGGAGTACGAATTAGCTCGAATCGAAGCCAAGCTGAGTGAGCCGGGCCGCATGCGGGTACTGCGGGCGATGGGCAGGTCGAATCCTAGCGATGCTGGGGAGCAGCTGGCACGGGTGCGCTGTCCTGTACTCGTGATCGAGGGCAGCGCTGACCCCGATTGGAGTGATCCAGGCGTTGAGGGCAAGCGAATCATTGATGCACTGCCCGATGGCATCGGTGAGCTTGTGGTTTTGGAAGGGAGGGGTCACTATCTACACGCAGAGGCTCCCGATCAAGTCCTTC
>DAHXNM010000295.1 GCA_027365375.1 Ferrimicrobium sp.
GTATGTGGTGAGCGATCAATCCATATCAGATGCACTGAACAATGCTCCTCTATCCCGGTTTCACACACGATCAATCTTCGTAGCAGGTATGGGCTTCTTCACCGATGCCTATGACCTATTCATTATCGGCACCGCTACCACCCTGATTGCAAAGCAGTGGGGTCTCAGCGCTTCTGAGACCGGTCTCATCAACTCGATTACACTGCTCTCAGCCTTCTTCGGCGCGATTATCTTTGGGCGGATCTCAGACAAGCTCGGCCGCAAGAAGGTCTATGGCATGGAAGCAGCCCTTATGGTGCTGGGAGCGGTTCTCTCAGCCTTCTCTCCCAGCTTTATCTGGCTGCTCATCTTCCGCTTCATTCTGGGAATCGGTGTCGGAGGCGACTATCCGATGTCCGCGGTGCTGATGAGCGAGTACTCTAACACCAAGTCGCGAGGAAAACTCGTCGGCCTTGTCTTTGCTATGCAGGCACTCGGCACTGTCGCTGGCTACGTCGTTGCACTTGCCTTGCTCTCGGCGGACGTAAACCCGAACATAGCATGGAGGTTGATGCTCGGTTTAGGCGCTGTGCCAGCCCTTGCTGTGGTCTACCTGCGCCGCAAGATGCCAGAATCGCCAAGGTATAGCTCCCGAGTCAGGGGAGATAACGCGAGGGCAGCCAGGGACTTGGCCGACTATTCCGGTGGTGAACTTGTCGTTGCACGTGCGGATGACAAGCCAGCTCGCATGAGCCTCGGCGCATTCCTGTCGAATCGCCGATACCTGCTCTATCTCCTTGGAACCGCTGGTTCGTGGTTCGTATTCGACTATGCCTACTACGGCAACTCCGTCTCCGCTCCGCTGATCGTCAAGAGCGTACTGGGCGGGACTGGAGCTCATGTACTCACGGAGGCGATCGCCCTCCAGCTGATCGTCTTTAGTGTTGCGGCTGTACCTGGCTACTACCTGGCGGCCATGTTTATGGACAGAATAGGGCACAAGCGACTCCAGTTAATCGGCTTCCTATTTATGGGGTTGGCCTTTCTCGCCATTGGAGTGATTCCAAACGTCACTACCTTCGTGTTGCCCTTCCTGCTCTTGTTTGGTGTGAGCTACTTCTTTGCCGAGTTCGGTCCCAATGAGACGACGTTTGTTCTGAGCGCTGAGATGTATCCTACGAGTGTGCGCTCAACGGGCCACGGTTTATCTGCAGGTATTGCGAAGTTTGGTGCCTTCCTCGGTGTATACCTTTTCCCAATCATCAAGAGTCATCTCGGAGTAGCTGGGGCCCTTGACTTCTCGTTTGGTATGGCTGTTGTGGGATTCTTGGTTACACTCGTACTGCCCGAACCAGCAAATCGATCGATGGAGGATGTCTCTGGCGAGGACGATATTGCGGCACACGCAGAGCAGATCGTGCGTGCCGCGGCGGACCGTCTGGCCAATCAACAGGACTAAGTGCAACACGCTACATAACTACCCTGATAGAGGATTGCAAAGGTGATGAGTGCGTGATGGCGCTCATCACCTTTGTTGGTTTGTGCACGCAAACTGATGTTTTGACTGGCGATGTGGACGCCCGCTTGAGCTCTGCTGAAGAGTGTTACGAATATGCTGGCGTCAATGGCATCACAGATGAATGCTGTTGGCGATGAAGGTTAGAGCAGCGAAGTCTTAAACGTACTCGGAACCCAGCACCTCGATCGGTGCCATAATCAAGCAGCCTGAGAGTGGTTCCACCCCGCAAAGCATGTCCCATCTGAACGGACACCTTGAGACTTACGGTTTAAGGGGCCTGGAGGCATAACTATGCCAGCTCTAACAATAAACGGTGTGCATTTCGTAGGTTGGGTGAAGAACCAGTCAGAGCCGTCACAGGAAACGAGTTCTTTAAGTCGGAGATGATGTTGTGGCTGGGTCAGATGCGATCATGCTCGAGTGGGCTGCGGATCTCATCGATCGCGTCGACTGTTCGCGTAATCATCGAGGCAAACTGAGCGAGTTCAGCGGTCTCCCAGTCTTGGTAGATGCGGTGCATGAAATTGGTTGAGTCACTTCGTGCCTGGTCGAGGACCTTGCGTCCGTCGGGGCTGAGCGATAGGAGGGTTGAGCGACGATCGTTCGGGTCGGTGGTTCTCTCGATTAGCTGAGCTGATTCGAGCAGAGATGTTTGCCGGCTCGCATTCGAGAGATCGAGTTTGAGCCACTCGGCAATGTTGGTTAGGCGAGACCCTGGATGTTCTGCGAGTGCCGACAGAATTGTCAACGCCGTGAGATCGAGCCCCTGATAGAGGTCGTGGGCGAGTAGTGATGAGTGCCGCCGGCTCCACCGGATCATGGATCGGATTCCGTCTTCGATCTCTTCAAGGAAGGCGTCCCTTTCGGATGTGTCGTTTTGATGCATCTGAGGTCTCCTGTCGCCATGGATCTGCCGATCATGTTACCGGATTTCGATGAATGTAGTAAAGTTGGCGTCGTGGGGTTATGTTTCTGGAGGAGGTGACGATACAACCGTTATGTATCCGAAACAGGAACAGAGTGAAAATATGGTGAACCGAGCCCCATTTTGGGCAGTTCTTGAGCGAACGGCTGCACTTGCTGAGCCGGAGGATCGAGTGAAGCTCCCGGAGTTAGTCGAGCTTATTGGTGATCTGTCAGTCGTGGGCCCTGGTGATACTCGCCCTGTTGAGAGTGATTCACAGCGGCCACGAGAGGTATACGCTCACATCCGCGAATTGCTTGGTGATGTGGAGGGTAGCGATGGAATGGAACTGGAATCCTCATCGGGAGAGGATGAGCGAGGTGCCCAGCAGGAGATCGACGCCGGCAAAGACGGCGATGGTGATGGGAACATGCACGCCTCGAAATCCGGTGCGGCACTAGACGAATCTCATGCCGAGACTCAGGATACGGGAGTAGTCGAGTCTCATGTCGAGGTCGAAGGCATGACGGGACTGCCAATTGGTGGAGTGTTGTTCGAGACGGTCCCCGCTGAACCCCTGTCCGATGATGCTCAACCGACGGCTGGACCGAGTGAGGACGTACCAGACGTGGAGCCCGAGTTGTCATCTGATGGAGCGGGCTCAATGTATGAGTTTGGTGCTCATACAACTGTGATACCGGGTACTGAGGAGTTCATGAGCTCCTTGGCACGCAAAAACAGAGCATTCGAACACACCGGTGAAATCGATACCGACCTGGACCGTGCAGCGGACAAACTCGGATGGAATCGAACCGATGATGATCTAGTTGTTAAACGGAAGATCTTCAAGAAAAAGAAGAAGTAGCCAGACCAGTCAGCCCTTTAGTTGGTCGGTTGTCTGTTTCCGGCCAAGACTACTCCTCGTCATCGATGTCCCAGGTTACGTAAATCCCTTCGCGCTCTGCGTCACGCATGACACGTTCGCGGTTGCGGCGAAACTGAGGATCGTGTGGCGGGAG
>DAHXNM010000312.1 GCA_027365375.1 Ferrimicrobium sp.
AACATGTCGTTGCAGCCCTACGTGATAGGACTCGACGGATCTATAGCGAACCGGAGATCGTGGTTTCCGTGATGAACTCGGCCAGAGACGCAAACTTTGCCATTCGTCATGGAGCAGACCTCTTGGTTGTCGATGAGGTTCACCGTTGTGCAACGCCTGCCAATATTCGGATTCTCGATGAACGCTTTGGCTATCGTCTCGGGATAAGCGCCACTATAGCACGACCCGACAGTGGGCATCTTCGCTACCTGGTTCCTTATTTTGGCCCGGTGGTCTACCGCTACTCTCACGATATGGCGGTCCGCGATGAGGTTATCGCTCCCTTTCGCCTCTCCCTCGTGCCGGTCACCATGTCCGATGATGAGCGCGCGATCTATGATGATATCAGTGGAGTGATCGGAGGCTTGATTCGAGCGTTCATGGCCCAGTTTGGTCGTCCGATCCCACGGGATGATTTTCTACCCATACTCATCAAGGCCACCGGTGGAGCTTATAGTACCACGTCGCCTGGTATCGAAGACACCGCTCTCAGGTTGCAACAGACACTGTTTCAGCGGAGGAGCTTTCTCGACGGACTATCCTCCAAGTTTGCAGTTCTAGGGCAGCTCGCGACCTTGATTCATGAGGCCCGGCGTTGCCTTGTCTTCAGCCAGAGCATCGCTTCGGCCGAGATGGCAGCAAGCACACTTCTCCAACATAGGGTGAGGGCTGCATTCCTGCACTCAGGAGTTGGTAACGTGCTCCGACGCGAGCAGCTGGAGCGGTTTGGACGCGGTGAAGTCGAGGCATTGGTGGCGCCTCGCTTGCTCGACGAAGGAATCGACATCCCTGAGGTAGGTTTGGCGATCATCGTGACCGCATCGGGTTCAGAGCGTCAGCTCATCCAGCGGCTTGGTCGGATCCTTCGGCGAAAACCTGATGATGGTATTGCCCGGTTGGTGGTGCTGTTTGCGCGCGGTACTGTCGAGGATCCCGCATGTGGTGCTCTCGGACAACTGCTCCCACGGTTGATGGCGGCCGCAAAGAGTGTCGACGTTATCACTCCTTGGACATTGACCAAGCATGATCGCAAGCCCCGTCTGTAAGGGCGGGGTCGAGCGACCTCGATTACATCCCAAAGTCAGGGCTGTCAGACTCTCAACCAATACTATGAGTATGAGCATTCGCGAGCGACTTTATCCACAAGAACAGGAGTTATCCGTTCTCATGCGTCACTGCTCCGATGCGTCCTACGTCTGGAATCTAGCACTTGAACAACGCAACTCATGGAGACGTGGACGCTCACAGAAGATCACCGCCCATTCTCAGATGATCGACTTGGCTGAAGCTCGCAAGCTAACTTGGCTCAAAGAAGGCTCGTCCGCCATCCAACAGCAAGCTCTGCGTGACTTAGACCGTGCCTTTTGGAACTGGTGGAAGCGGCCGGATCACTTTGGCAGACCAACATGGCGCAAGAAGGACATCAACGAAGGCTTTGCCATACGGGATCTGTCCGTTCGACGGCTCAACCGCAAGTGGGACCAGGTTCTTGTCCCTAAGTGCGGGTGGGTTAAGTTCCGCGTCACCCGTGAGTGGCGTGATATAGAAACAGCGTCGTCCGCTAGAGTCACTCTCGATCGTTCTGGCCGATGGTTTGTTAGCTTCACCCGTCGGGCTCCACAGATTGAGCGCAAGTTAACTGGGGCCGTTGTAGGTATCGACATGGGTGTCACTCATACGGTGGCTACGTCCAAGGGCAAGTTTCTCGATATGCCGAAGTTGCTGTCTAAAGGAGAGCGCCAACGCAAGAGGCGACTTCAACGCAAACTTGCCCGACAACATAAAGGCTCGAATAGACGTAACAAAACCAAGTTCGCCATAGCCAAACTTTCAGTCAAGGAAGTGGATCGACGTAAGGACTGGATCGAGTGGACCACGACCAATCTGGTGCGTAACTACGACCTGATTGTTTTAGAGGATTTGAAGGTCAAGAACATGACTCGCTCAGCCAAAGGCACGGTCGAGAACCCTGGCAAGAACGTTGCTCAGAAGTCCGGACTCAAAAGGTCTATCCTCGAACAGGGTTGGGGCATGTTCCACAGACGGCTCACTGACAAAGCTATCAATGCCATAACACCAGTAGAAATCATCGCTATCAACCCCGCATACACGAGCCTACGTTGTTCTAAGTGTGGTCACACAGAACAGAAGAATCGCAAGAGTCAAGCAATCTTTTGTTGCCAAGCGTGTGGCTACACAGATAACGCAGACGTAAATGCAGCCAAGAACATAATTGCCGCAGGGCTTGCGGTCCAAGGACGTGGAGGGACATCGCACGCTGCGCCTAATCAGGTTAAACACAGCGACCCAGTGAAGCGTCAACCAGCCGAAGCTGCATGAGCAGCCTAGGAACCCCCGTCTGTAAGGGCGGGGAGGATTTCACGGCGTTCACTGCGCACATGTGCTTATGGAGGTGTGTACTTCGCCCAAGTTTTGGGCTCGTCGTCGGAACAGGTGAGGATTACGGTATGGCCATCCCTGGTAAACTGGGGGGGGTGACAATGGATGACCTTGCAGGTGCCATCGTAGTGGCGTTGGATCGGTACGGCTGGCCTGAAGCTGTCCGTGGTGTCAAGCAGTTCTGTATCGACTTTGAGGATGCAAACGATCACGTCAGGCATGAAATGCTCTACATCGAGCCTCGCAGCACCGGGAGTAGGGCGTTCGATGCGATGCTTGCTGGACTTGCCGAGCACCTTGCCTTCCATCACGGAATGAAAGTCCCACACTGGGCTCTTAACCCCGAGCGATCTGTAGACGACAAGTGGTGGTTCGCGACCGATACGCCGAGTCTGAGACCACTCTGCTTTGTCGATACGCCAGCAGCATTTGCCTGTCGAGGTGTATTCCTCCCACGTTCGGCATTAGCCCATGTCTGAAGATATCTATTTCGATCGGGAACAAGTTGTAGAACTGCTCAACGAATTGTCGATTGCGCTCGAAGCTCGGAACACGAAAGCGGAGATATTCTTGGTGGGAGGCTCCGCCATGAGCTTGTGTTATTCACCGCGACGACTGACACGCGATCTTGATGCGGTCTTCGAGCCAAAGACGATTGTCTACCAAATTGCGAGAGAGATCGCCGAAACTCGTGGAATCCCGGAGTCGTGGCTCAATGATGGTGTCAAGGGGTTTCTTCCTGGTGATGACCCTGAAGCTAATGTTTTCTTTGAGAGTGAATGGTTAACCGTTCGAGTCGCGTCTCCGCGATACCTATTCTTGCTCAAGGCATTCGCCAGCCGGATCGGAGGCGATGAAGATGATCTAAAGGCCCTCTGGCCTCTTACTGGATTCAACAACGTTGCAGAGGCTATGACAGCGCTAGAAGAGGCATACCCGCATGTCCAACTACCTCCGCGCTCTAAATTCTTGCTTTTCGAGTTGTTTAGCCCTCCTGTGCCTCCGCGTTAGCTGCGACGTCGCCACCCGTAAGGCTTGTCGTCACTGTCGTCGCGATACCTTTGTGACATCCTCTCCGCCCTTATGGACGGGAAGGATGTCACACGGAACCTAGTCTGTCCAACTAAGCCGTTAGATCGTGGGCGTGGTCAATATCCATGCCTCTCGTCCACGAAAGCGTGTCTCTTGTATCGAAAATGGTATCCGTTACGTAAGTGGCGAAGCCTCCTCCAAAGGAGACCGACAAGTAGCGACGATCCAACGGCGGTAATTCCAAGAGCACCTAGGACCCACCACCCCAAGCCAACCAAGAATCTCAGCTCCTGTGAAACCGATCGTAGCAGGAACGGCGAATATGGTGGATATCGTAGCCGTTGCAGCAAACAAGTAGGATGACTGAGCTGCTTCGTTGGCGGCATCTTCTTGAGCTATTGCTGCATAGTCAGCCATCTCTCCACTCAGTTGATGATCGATTGTCGCCAGCCTGGGAGGAATCGAGACAGTGGAGGAGGCGTGATTGGCGTTGGACAATCTTCTCTCCAGTTACGGACCGTTCGTTTAAGCTCCACTGATGATCGGTGTCCGTTCTGTTCACGGCTGAACGTGGATGGATCCTGACGTTGTTGCAACTCCCGGAACACATCTGTACTAGCCCTGTCAGCGGAGCTGCAGCCCTAGGGAAGAGTAGTACAGGCGTCAGGGATGATCTTGTGTCGCCTTACGGGGTCATCGCTCCGAGAAGAAAATGGATCTCGTACCCGCTTTGGTTGCGGAATCGAGGAGACCCTAGGTGATTGACGATCCCCTCTATCCGAATCTGCTTGCCTCCAGGGAGCAGCTCCGAAACTACTCTCAAGACTCTGTTCTCTGTAGATCAGGAGCCTCCGCGAAAGTCGGGGCGGTTCGTGGTGTTGAAATCGGGGGCTTGTGGCCAAGAAGGGAGATTCAGACTCTACGATGAGTGACAATGGAATCATTGCTTATAGTTGTTGTCCTCTTTGTCATTCTTGGTTTTGGGCTGGCGCTCGTACGTACCCGTGCTGGTGCGAATCGACAGCGAATTGACAAGGGCGAGACGAGCGCGATTGATGGCAATAGCGCTACTCAGGTAGAGGAACGACCTTCCGATCCACACAGCCCAACGGCTGTGACCGACACGCTAGTGCCCGAGGCTCCAGCTGATGAGGATCGACTCGCCGAGGAGGAGGAGGAGGATGCTCGCGAGACTCCTGACCGCGTCCCCACTGCACCTACGCAGCCCGCCTCGATGACATCCTCTCTGACCCGTTCGCGTGGTCCGTTCGCCTCTCTGTTTTCGCGTCTACGTTCTAGTGATGCTGGTATCGACGCAGAGGAGTGGACTCGCCTTGAGGAGACGTTGATACTCTCTGACATGGGTCCTGCTCTGGCTGCGGAACTCGTGGCCGATCTTAAGGGTAAGCTCGGCAAAAGTCCGACAGCGCTCGCACTGCGGCAGGCGTTAACGGAGCTGTTGGAGTCCAAGTTTTTGCAGCAGTCGAGGGAGCTTCAGTTCTCTGTTACTACAAAGCCAAGTGTGATCTTGGTGGTTGGGGTGAATGGTACTGGCAAGACGACCACCATTGGCAAGGTCGCGAGCCTTCTCACATCCTCAGGACGTTCGGTGATGATAGCTGCAGGCGATACCTTTCGAGCGGCGGCCACCGAGCAGGTGGGAGTCTGGGCCTCGCTGACCGGCGTCGAGGTGGTGTCAGGTCAGTCCGGCGCCGATCCGGCCTCGGTGATATTCGACGCAATTGAGCATGCTCGGGCTGTCGGGAGTGACGTGGTGTTATGTGACACCGCAGGTCGGCTACAGACCAAGACCAACCTGATGGAGGAGCTAAAGAAGATCCGCCGGGTTGCGGCGAAGTCCTCTGGGGAGGTTACCGAGGTGCTGCTGGTGATAGACGCCACCACCGGACAGAATGGATTACGTCAGGCTGAAGTCTTCCATGGTGCAGCCGAGGTGACCGGTATAGTGCTGACCAAGCTTGATGGGAGTGCCAAGGGTGGGGTTGCGCTCGCTATCGAGTCCCAGTTTGGTATCCCGATTAAGCTGGTGGGGCTTGGAGAGGGGCTCTTAGATCTGGCCCCGTTCGATCCGCAGGCCTTTGTCGCTGCACTGGTAGGAGAAGAGTCCGATGTTTGAGACACTTGGAGAACGCCTCGAAGGCGCGCTGTCGCGGATACGTGGCAAGACCCGGCTTACCCAGGCTGATGTTGACGAGGCTCTAGCCGAGATTCGTCGTGCCCTACTCGAGGCTGACGTCAATATCGGTGTCGTCAACCTGATCAGCGAACGGGTTGGAGTCGCGGCCGTCGGTGCTATGACCTCGCCTTCTCTGACCCCTGGGCAGCAGGTGGTCAAGGCGGTTCATAATGAACTCATCGATGTGTTGGGACAAGATACCTACCGCATTCGGTTCGCCTCCACTCCACCGACGATCTTGCTGTTGGCTGGTCTTCAAGGTTCGGGTAAGACGACGGCAGCAGCCAAACTCGCTCTGCTGCTTCGACGCCAAGGTCGCTCCCCGTACCTGATCGCCGCTGACCTTGCACGTCCAGGTGCAGTGCGTCAGCTTGAGATCCTCGGCGAACAGGCGGGTGTACCCGTCTTTAGTGAACCTACTACTCCGGTCGAGGTTGCTACCAAGGGTGTCGCCGAGGCGAGACGGCTCGCTAGAGATGTGGTGATCATCGATACCGCTGGTCGACTGGCTATTGATGATGCGCTCATGAATGAGGTCAGTGAGATCCAAAAGGCTACGCAGGCGCACCTCCGGTTCCTAGTCGTGGATGCGATGATTGGCCAAGATGCTGTCGTAACCGCCCGTGCCTTTGATGAGCGCCTTGAGCTCTCTGCGGTTATCCTCACCAAGCTCGATGGCGATGCCCGTGGTGGTGCCGCGCTATCGGTGAAAGAGGTAGTAGGCAAGCCGATCGCCTTCGCCTCCGTTGGTGAGAAGCTTGAAGATTTTGAACCCTTCTACCCCGATCGAATGGCTTCGCGAATACTTGGTATGGGTGATGTCTTAAGTCTCATCGAGCGAGCTCAAGACACCATGGACGAGGATGTCGCCAAGAAGGGTGCCGACCGCCTCCGAGCAGGACATTTCGATCTCGAGGATTTTCTCGAACAGCTCCGACAGGTTCGTAGAATGGGTCCCTTAAAGGGTGTACTGTCGATGTTGCCAGGGGTTCCAAAGGAGCTCAAGAACCAGGACATCGACGAGGGAGAGATCAGTAGAATCGAGGCGATCGTCTCCTCGATGACCAAGGCAGAGCGTAAAAACCCTTCTATCATCGATGTCTCTCGGCGGGCGCGGATCGCATCTGGGTCAGGGACCACCCAGCTACAGGTCAATACGCTGCTCAAGCAGTTCCGCGATATGAATAAGATGATGCGTCAGATGGGAGTTGGCCCACCATCAGCGACGCGTAGTCGCGCGAAGAGCAAGCGTAAGAAGCGCAGGTAGGCGCTCGTGAGCGCCTACACTTTAGGGGTTGATCGTTTACAACGTTGACTAAGTTTGTTGAGGAGAATTTCTGTGGCAGTCAAGTTGCGCCTAGCTCGCACCGGTAAGAAGAAGCAACCGCATTATCGCATCGTTGTCGCTGATTCTAGAGTCGCTCGCGATGGTCGGTTTCTCGAGATTATCGGTTGGTACTCTCCGCGGAACGAGCCATCCAAGTTCCATGTCGATGTCGATGCCGCCAAGCGCTGGATCGACAAGGGCGCAACCCCCACCGAGCGGGTCTCAAAGATTCTAGAGCTGGCAGGTAAAGAGGGTGAGCAGTGACTGATCACGAAGATACATCTGAGGAGATGCAGGTCGACGACGGAGTAGAGCCCGGCGCAGACGACGCTGAATTGAACGCTCCAGAGGTTGACGAGTCCGCTGGATCGGTCAGCCAGTCCGGTGAGCACATTAGCTCGTTGGTTGGTTATCTTTCGCGCTCGCTAGTGCGTGGTGGCAAGGATCAGATCACGGTTCGTCACGCCACCGGAGCTCATGACGGTGAGATCAAGGTAACCGTTACCGTCCCACAAGGTGAGCTCGGCAAGGTTATTGGCCGTGGCGGAAGAACGGCTACTGCGATTCGTACCATCGTTGGAGCTGCTGCTCAACGATCTGGTTTGAGTGCACAGGTTGAATTCTCCGATGGTCGCCCTGGCGGCGGGCGTGGACGCCCATCGCGCGGCGGCAACGGTGGTGGTAGGCGTGGTGGACCACGACGAGACGACCGACCACGTCGGCAAGGTTGAGGTAGCTCAGCTCGGACGAAGCCATGGCTTGACCGGCGAGCTCTACCTACGACCATTAAGTGATGTCCCTGATCGGGTTCGGCCAGGGCTTACGCTCACTACCAGACTCGGTCAGCAGGTGACTGTAGCAGGGCTACGTCCAATCGGGGATCGGTTGTTGGTCAAGCTTGAGGGCGTTGACTCAATGGAGGATGCGAAGCGATTCTCTGGGATGACGCTGTATGCAGAGCCACTTGATGAACCCCCTGTCACCCTGGTGGGCCAGCTCATTGGGAAGTTGATTGTCGATCAAGACTCGGTCGACCATGGACGGGTGGTAGCGGTTCAGGCGAATCCCGCGAGTGAGCTTATGGTACTTGATAACGAGGCGCTAGTTCCCACTCTCTTCATTGTGGAGGTTCTCGATGATCGTGTTGTGATAGACGCACCCGAAGGACTGTTCGAACTATGACACTGCGGGTAACCGTAGTGACCATCTTCCCGCAGATGATTGAGCAGTATCTGACCTCGTCGCTACTTGCTCGCGCCAGAGAGCGCGAGCTGTTGGCTGTCGACGTTGTGGATCTGCGCGCCTATACCGACGATCCCAGGCGCTCTATTGATGACGCTCCCTATGGCGGCGGTCCAGGGATGTTGATGATGCCAGAGCCAGTATTGCGTGTGCTGGCGGAGGATCCCAAGATTGTACGACCGGTAATCGGGCTTTCCCCGATTGGATCGACGTTTAGTCAAGCCGATGCAGAGGAGCTGAGCACCTTGGAGGGGTTCACGTTGATCTGTGGACGCTACGAGGGTTTCGATGCTCGTATCGAACAACGCTGTGATCGCCTGCTCTCGATCGGTGATTTTGTGCTAGCCGGAGGTGAGTTGGCGGCTCTAGTCGTCGTCGAGGCGACGGCACGGTTGCTCGCTGGGGTACTTGGTAATGAGGAGAGTCCGAGAGACGAGTCCTTCGCGTCCGATCGCCTGCTTGAGTATCCTCAATACACTCGCCCCAGAGTGATTGATGGTTGCGAGGTTCCCCAGGTGCTTCTTTCGGGGGACCATGCGGAGATCGCGCGCTGGCGACACTCACAACGACTGGTGCGTACGCTGGAGCTACGCCCAGACCTGATTCAGGCTCGTGGTGGGATCTCGGCCGAAGAGGTCGAGCTACTTCATCGCTACGGGTATGATGAACTGTTGCAAACTATTGACAAGGAGCGTTTCGAGCGATGAAGCCGACCGACATGCTAGACCAGGAGTCCTTGAAGACGGACATCCCTGACTTCGCCCCAGGCGATACCCTCAAGGTTCACGTTCGCGTCGTTGAGGGCACTAGAGAACGTATCCAGGTCTTCCAGGGTGCCGTCATCGCAAGGAACGGATCTGGCCTCGGTGAGACCTTCACGGTTCGCAAGGTCAGCTTCAGTGTTGGCGTTGAGCGTATCTTCCCGATTCACTCCCCGATAATCGCCAAGATCGAGGTCATCACTCGCGGTGACGTACGACGTGCCAAGCTTTATTACTTGCGTGATCGAATTGGTAAGGCGGCAAAGATCAAAGAGAAGCGATGACACCGAGCTCTCGCTGTCCGAGGCTTTGGTTGGCATGAGCTCCGAGGATCTCGAGCGCTTTGAGACCGAGGTAGAGCTTGCTCTCTACCAGGAATATAAGGCAGTGCTTCCCCTGTTTAAGTTCGTAGTAGAGACGGAGCGCCGTTTTTACTTGGCGAATGAAGTACAGGTCGAGCCGAAGCAGCAAGAGGGTGTCAATTTTGTCGATGTAGTACTCGAAGACGCGTGGGTTTGGGATATGTATCGCCCAGTCCGATTCGTAGAGAGAGTGCGAGTCATCTCGTTCAAGGATGTCAATATCGAGGAGATTTCAAAACCCACTTCCTAGGCTCCGTAACGATGGGGATAGATGGATACCTTTACAAAGTTGCAACTCCCGGTGGTGGAGGATCGTTTGCACGGTCCCAATCCGGCGGTTTCTTTGAATGCGACCTACTATGAGGGGCAGCGCGTCGTATACGGCAGGCATTCCAACTCCACATGGGAGGCGCTCGAGACGCTGATCGGCGAACTCGAGGGCGGCACCGCGGCGTCGTTCGCCTCTGGCCAGGCGGCTATGTTCGCCTCTTCACTTTTGACCGCCGGTAGGTTGGTGATCTCTGAGGACACCTACGTGGGTTCTCGCGATCTGGCCGACTTTATGGTCAAGAACAAGCTCGTTGAGTGCAGCTACGTAACAGAGGCCACATTGCACACGCCAACGGAGCTCACCGGGCTCGAAGAGGGCGATGTTCTCATGCTCGAATCACCGTCTAACCCTCTCCTCGTTACCTATGACATCGCCAAGCTCGCCCAAGCCTGCCATGATCGAGGTGCGTTACTCGCGGTGGATAACACTGTCGCTACCCCAATCCTGCAGAATCCTTTGAGCCTTGGGGCTGATATCGTCGTGCATTCGGCGACCAAGTTTATCTCCGGGCATTCGGATGTGCTCGCAGGGCTGGTGGTGGTAGCAGACGAGGCCCTAGCTGAACGACTCTTCGAGGTTCGCGCAGTGGTAGGGTCGGTGATAGGTCCGGTTGAGGCCTACCTGTGTTACCGCGGTGCAAAGACACTTGGAGTGCGGGTCAAGCACTCATCTGAGTCGGCGACTGAGATCGCCAACTCTTTGGTCACTCGATTGGGTCAAGATGCCGTCTGCTATCCAGGCTTTGATCAGCTTCTCGTTGGACCTGGTCGTCAGCAGAGCGCTGGCGGGGCGCTGTTGTCGCTCATTCTCGACTCGGCTGAACGAGCTGATCGATTCGTGAGCGAGCTACGTGTATTCCATCATGCAACCTCACTAGGAGGAGTGGAGAGTCTTGCGGAACGGCGTTCGAAGTACAGTGGCGAGGAGCGGCTCCCGAGTGGACTTGTTCGGCTTAGTGTAGGGCTTGAGTCGACCGCCGATCTTTGGGCCGACATCGAACACGCACTAGCTGCGGTCGGCTGCTAGCACCCTCTGTGCATTGGTCTCCGGTACCAGAACGACCGCCGAAGTCCTGTGCATGCAGACCGTGAGGCCCACCGATTCTACTCATTCCCTCATGATGGGGCGTGACTGCGATACCAACTGGTTGCCGTCGGCATATCCTAGATGCACAGATTGATTTTCACTCAGTGGTTCAGCACTCCGTGGGACAATGGCGGTTAACATCACGTATGATGT
>DAHXNM010000336.1 GCA_027365375.1 Ferrimicrobium sp.
AGCTACGCACGGCCCTGGATGCAAAAATTGGCAGGGTGGTTGTTGACTCCTTCGACGAGATTGATCGCCTCGACTATTTGGGAGGTTCTGCGAGCGTGTGGCTCCGGATAACACCAGGCATCGAGGCTCATACCCATGCCTACGTGCGCACCGGCCAGCAGGACTCCAAGTTCGGCTTCAATCTTGCTAATGGTGACGCTCATCGGGCGATCGCGAGGATCAAGGCAAGCTCCCACCTGACCTTGTCCGGGCTGCACTGCCACATTGGTTCTCAGGTTTTTGCGCTTGACTCCTTTCGCGATGCCGTAGACGTGATGGTCGCGCTTGCTAAGGGCGAGGGCGTCGAGGAGCTATGCATCGGCGGTGGGTTTGGAGTAGGGTATCTTCGTGACGAGCGGGTACCCTCGATCGGCGAATGGACGAGCTGGCTCCGTCAGGCGTTTGTAGAACGCGGGATGCGTGATGAACAGACTTTTATCGAACCGGGGCGCGCAATCGTAGCGGCTGCTGCGGTAACCGTCTACACCGTCGGTGTCATCAAGAAGATTCCGGGTGTACGCACCTATGTCGCGGTAGACGGGGGCATGAGCGACAATCCGCGTCCAGTACTCTATGGGAGTGGTTACGAAGCCTTTGCTCCTTCTCGACTTTTCGCTCCTCACGATGTAACGATTGCACTTGTTGGGAAACATTGCGAATCAGGAGATGTCTTGGTACGCGAGGCACGGCTGCCGACCGACTTGCAGGTTGGCGAGCTGGTTATGACGCCGGTGACAGGGGCCTATGGTTATGCGATGGGATCGAACTACAACAGGCTTCCGCGACCCGCCGTCGTTTTGGTTGGTGATGGGCAGGCGAAGCTAATAGTGCGTCGGGAGACGATAGATGACCTATTCCGTCTGGAGGTAGATGGATGAAGATTGGCTTGCTCGGCTGTGGTACCGTTGGCGGCGCCCTTGTTAGCCTTCTCGATCAGGAGGGCGATCGGCTGGCACGCCTCCTCGGAGAACCTCTCGAGATCGGTAGAATTCTCGTGCGTGATCCCAGGAAGGAGCGGGTTGGGGTTATCTCTAAAGAGCTGCTGACCACGGAGTTGGCGGACGTGATCGATGACGGTGAGATTGGATTGGTAGTAGAGCTTCTGGGCCCTGGCGATTTTGCGCTTGGAGCGATTCGAGCCGCGCTCGGTGCAAAAAAGTCGGTTGTGACCGCCAACAAGGAGATTCTTAGTACTCACTTTCTCGAGCTCGAACTCGCGGCAGAGGCTGCAAATCGAGATATTTTCTTTGAGGCTGCAGTTGCTGGCGGTATTCCACTCATTCGCGCCCTTCGAGTCTCCCTGTTTGGCGAGCGCCTCTCTCGAATCGTTGGTATCGTCAATGGAACTACAAATTACATTCTCACCAGGATGCAAGAGGAGCACATTTCGCTTGATAGTGCGCTTGCAGAGGCTCAGCAACTCGGATACGCAGAGGCTGACCCCTCTGGAGATCTCTCCGGTAGAGATGCGGCATCAAAGCTTGCCATCATCGCGAGCATTGCTTTTGGAAGCCATGTTGACGTTGAGGACGTCAACGTCGATGGGATCTGGGGGATCACTCCTTCGGACTTTGATTTTGCTGAGCGCAGTGGTGGCGTGATTAAGTTGCTTGCACAGGCGGAGCGTAATATCGACGACCCGGATGCCCCTATCCGTGTTGAGGTATTTCCAGCTATCGTGATGTCGACACATCCTCTTGCGAGCGTTCGTGGCTCCTTCAACGCGGTTTTTGTAGAGGGATCAGCGGTAGGCCAGTTGATGTTCTCTGGTCCTGGGGCTGGGGGCTTGCCGACGGCCTCAGCCGTTTTGGCTGATATCATCGACGCAATTAAGAATTTGCGAACTTCGACTCGAGCATCTATGAGCATAGCGAGAGACACGCGTTTTGTTGAAGACTCGTCCATCGACGCTGTTTTTGCACTATCTGTGGATGTTGCAGATGCTCCTGGTGTCTTATCGCAGGTGAGCGAGGTTTTTGGCCGGCACCTCGTCTCTATTGCTCGCATGGAGCAGGATGAACTTGATAGCGAATTAGCGCATCTGGTCTTCCTGACGCATCGTACCCGTCTCTCGGACATCAACGCGACGATGGCTGAACTAGCGGACCTTGAGGTCATTGAACGATCGCACAAGCTGTTGCGAGTGTTGGAGTGAGGAGTGAAGGTATGAAGAAGGAGCCATGGCCAGGAATCATTGAACGTTATCGCTCTTTTCTGCCAGTTGACCTCAGCACGCGAGTCATAAGCCTCGGAGAAGGAGGAACACCGCTCCGCTTCGCTCCTCGGCTCTCAGAACGAGTCGGAGCTAATGTCTACCTTAAATTGGAGGGAATGAACCCTACCGGTTCGTTCAAGGATCGTGGGATGACGATGGCGGTTTCGAAGGCGGTTTCAGAGGGAAGCACCACCATTATCTGCGCGTCTACCGGTAATACGTCGGCGAGTGCCGCCGCCTATGGGACCGCGGCCGGTATCGATGTGGTTGTGTTGATACCATCGGGTCACATCGCCCTTGGAAAATTGGCACAGGCGTTGGTCTATGGAGCAAAGGTGATCCAGATCGACGGTAATTTTGATGAGGGTCTGCGTCTGGTGCGTGAGCTGGCTGATAGTCATCCGTTGACGATCGTCAACTCCATCAACCCATATCGCTTGCAGGGGCAGAAGACGGGAGCTTTTGAGGTGATTGATGAACTCGGGTTCGCTCCTGATGCGCAGTTCATTCCGGTTGGTAACGCAGGCAACATCAGCGCCTATTGGCTCGGTTATAGAGAGTACTTTGAGGCCGGGCTTGCGGAGAAGAGACCTGCGATGTTTGGAGTTCAAGCGGCTGGTGCCGCACCTATCGTTAGAGGTGCCGTGGTATCTGACCCAGATAC